>JAYWAQ010000559.1:0-3802 GCA_043782305.1 Burkholderiales bacterium | reverse complement strand
CAAAAGATTCCTGCGAACTTGCCGTGCGCCTTGGCGCGCGCAAGAATGTGTGCGATCGTATCAACACAGCGCTGATCCGTGATGTCGCTACCAGGCCGTGCCCCGAGCACCAGCGCGAGATCGGCCGGACCGATGTAAATGCCATCCAGTCCTGGAGTCGCCAAAATGTCGTCCAGATGCTCAATGCCGTCCAGCGTTTCGATCATGGCGAGCACAACGATCTCGTCGTTGGCGTGATCAAAATAGTCGGGCCCGCCGTACAACAATCCGCGGGCAGGTCCGAAGCTACGCATGCCGGTAGGCGCGTAGCGACAGGCAGCGACCAACCGCTCAGCCTCTGCCCGATTGTTAATCATTGGACAAATTACGCCGTAAGCACCCGCATCAAGCAGATGCATGATGATCGCGGTATCGTTCCATGGCGCGCGCACGATGGGAACTGTAGGGGTCGCTGACAGCGCTTGCAGCATGGGCATCGCTTGCGCAAAGTCGAACATGCCATGCTGCATGTCAACAGTCACACTGTCGAACCCGGCATGGCCCAGAAGTTCAGCTGAATAGGACGAGCCGAGCGCACACCAGCCGTTGGTGGTGCATTCTCCGCGCAGCATTTTTTCTTTAAGCGTGTTTTTTCTCATAACGGTGTTAACTCATCGCACGCTGGCAGCATGGCATTTCGAAGTGTGAACATCATTATGGCTCAGACAGTTCATCTTGAGGCACGCAGCGGATCGATCCAACCGAAACGCTGCGTGAACTCAAGCGACAGGACTCAATCCAGCTTCATCAGAAACGGTATCTCGACCTCATACTTCTCGCCATCGGCCTTCGTTCTGCACGATGGGTCAGTCAAAGCCGCAGCGAAGGTTCGCTGCACTGCATTGCGCAGACTTCCCGGCGTCACGCTGCCAGCCCGCACGTTTCCAATCGTGCCGTCAGCGTTCACCGTGGCGAGAATAGTACCTTCGATGCGGTCCACACCAGCCTTGTTCATCTCACGCGCTGGTGGCGAATCGGGACGGCACGGCTGCGGCAACGACGAGATGCCGATTCGAGTCACCGCTGGCTTCGGCGCTGGCGGCGGTGCGACAGGCGCTGGTGGCGCAGGCGGCACGGGCGGTGCGATCGTGTACTCCGCTTTAGGGGGCTCCGAAGTCGTCGTGATCGAAGGCGCCGATGGCGCATTCACTGCCACCTCTACCGGCGGCACGTACGGCGGTGGTGGCGCTGTTGGTGGCGGTGGTGGCAGGTTTGGCGTCTTCGGCGGTGGTGGCGGTGGCGGAGGTGGCGGTGGCGGTGGCGGAAGCTTGACCTCCTCCACAATCTTCGCTTCCAGCGGCTTTTTGATCACGTCGACTGCTTTACGGGCGAGTCCTGTAACCAGTGCGTACACAATGAAAATGTGCAGTGCAACGACGGCGACAACAGCCACCATGCGTTTGTTCGATTGCTTCGGGTTGTAGGTGTAATCCATACGAATTAAGCGCTTTCTTGAACGTCAGGTGCTTACAGCACGCGCTTAAAGGAATTGCTCATGACCGAGGATGCCCATCTTGACCAGTCCGGCGCGCTGTGAAGCTGCCATGACGTAGGCCACGATTGCATACTTGGCGAGCTTGTTCGGACGCAGATGAATCTCGGGTTGCGTCGCTAAGGCCGCAGCCGCCGCCATCTTGGCTTCGAGTTCGCTGCGATCAGCGATCATCACGCCATTCCAGAAAATCTGGCTCGCTTCGTTGATATCAATCTTCACGATCTCGGGTTCGACAGGCGGCTTTACGTTGGAGGCCGGCGGCATGTTCATATTCACCGAGTGCAGCTGAATTGGGATGGTGATGATGAACATGATGAGCAGCACCAACATCACGTCGATGAGCGGCGTGGTGTTCATGTCGACCAGTACGTCGCCATCTCCACTGTTATTGCCTACGTTCATGCCCATGACATGCTCCCTGCTGCGGCGTCGAACGCACCAGCGCCACGTGCAACCATGATGAGTTTTATTTTCATGGCTATTCTCTCGCTGCGGGTTCGGTCAGGAACGCGATTTTTGAGATGCCGGCCGAGCGGCAGGCAAAAATGACTCGACCGACACCGTCGTAGTTGGCCGTCAAATCCCCGCGAATATGGACCTCGGGTTGCGGGTCCATTTTGGACACTTTTTTGAGCCTATCTGTCAGATCGCGGATGTCCACAATTGGCGTGTCGTACATAAACATCTTGCTGTCGGCGTTCACCGAGATCACGATGTTTTCTGGTTTAGATTCTCGAATCTGTATCTCTTCCTTTGGAAGTTGCAATTTGATCGAGGTGGTGACCACCGGAATGGTGATCAAAAAGATGATCAGCAGCACCAGCATCACGTCCACTAATGGCGTGGTGTTGATGCTGGAGTTGATCTGGTCTTCGTCGCCGCTACTACTACCTACGTTCATGCCCATGATTCAGGCTCCGATCGCGTGAGTGGTGCCGGTCTATCGCTTGCCGCCTGCGGCCGCCGCAGCCGATCCGATCAGCACCGAGTGCAGATCTGAGCCGAAGTTGCGAATCTTGTCGAGTGTGGTTTTATTCTTGCGAACGATGAAGTTGTAGCCAAGCACCGCTGGCACAGCGACTGCAAGACCAATTGCGGTCATGATGAGCGCTTCACCCACCGGGCCTGCGACTTTGTCGATGGAGGCTTGACCCGATACGCCGATTTTGACGAGCGCGTTGTAGATGCCCCACACAGTTCCAAACAGACCTACGAACGGCGCAGTGGAAGCAACAGTAGCAAGAAACGCCAAGCCGTTTTGCATATTGCTCTGCACGCTTTCCGTAGCGCGCTGGATGCTCTGTGTGACCCAGTCAGAAAAGCTGATGTGCGCGAGGAGACCTTCGTGCTTTTTGGTGGACTCGAGTGCCGCTTGCGAAATAAAGCGGTAGGGACTTTGCTCTTTCAACGATTCGACGCCTTGAGCAACCGATGGCGCGCTCCAAAAGGTGGTTTCCGCTGCTTTCGCTTGGCGACCAATTTTGGACAGTTCCACAAGCTTGGAGATCATGATGTACCACGTGCCAATCGACATGATGATCATCAGAGTCAATGTCGTCCGCGCGACGATATCACCCTCATTCCAAAGCGCTTTAACGCCGTAGGGGTTTTCTACTTTCTCGGTCGTGGGTTTCCCGGCCTGAAACGGCTCTGGAGCAGGTGCTGGAGTCTGCGCTGGCGTCGCGGCGGCGGGTGCAGCAGACGGCGTTGCAGTCGTCGTCGTAGCAGACGGCGCTTGGGCAATCGCGCTGAGCGGCAGGACAACTGCGGACGAGACCAAGGACACAGCGGCCAGAGCAGCAAGTGCGCGCTGCGCGGAACAAACAAATGATTTTATTGACACAAATTTTTCCTCTTCGCTATTAACCGGATCGCGGCGACTAGCGCAAATATAGATTTAACAAACTTATTATGCCTCATTTTGCAGGACAAGTTGTACGACATGTGACAACCAGACGACTACATGAAAGCGTTCAAACCGAAAGGTTACCAGAGGCAGCAATATGTATGCCGTGGTTCGGGGCGCCCCTACTGTCATTTCGCTGTCGCGGCTGGCACCGAATTGTTGCGGCGTTTGCGTCGAAGTAACAAACGCTCGATGCTGTTGAGCGCGTCGTACCACGGAGAAAACTCTGCGAACAAGCCTTGGTCAATCGCGTCGGGGTCCGTTCCAACGCGAGCGGCGAAACCAAAATCGCCGCGCTGGCGAACGAGATCAAAAATCTCACGCCATGTTCGGTTGTCATCAATGGCGAGAAAAATTTCACG
>JAYWAQ010000558.1:0-10527 GCA_043782305.1 Burkholderiales bacterium | reverse complement strand
ATCCCGCTGCTCGCCAATCATTTCCTGAAAAAAATCGCGACGCGTTATCGCAAACCGGTACCAACGCTGGCCCCCGATGCGCTCGCATCACTGGTGCCTGCGCCATGGCCGGGCAATGTGCGTCAGCTGGAAAATTTGCTGGAGCAGGCGGTCGCGCTGTCGACTACCAACATCATTCCACTCTCCTTGATTCGTAACGGGCTGGACGACAGCGCGGCGCCCCTTGTGTCATTTGAATCTGCCCGCAAAACGTTCGAACGTGACTACCTTGTGCGCATATTGAAACTCACTGCTGGCAATGCGGCGCAAGCGGCGCAAATGGCAGGCCGCAATCGCACCGAGTTCTACAAGCTCCTGCAACGGCACAATCTTGAGCCAAGCATGTTCAAGGATTGATTGACAGCCGGACACTTACGCGACGCTTCCGTTGTGACGGCCCCCCCAAAATACGCGCCCCTTTGCCAAAGTGAGACGACTCGCGGTGAATCGCTCTACGAGGGCATTTACCGCACTTTCAGGCGTGCAATTTTGCTAATCAGCTTTCAGCTGAAAGCTCAGCGGAACATGGGCTGAATAGCGAAAAATAGGCAAGTCGACTATCGCTGATTTGCGCCGTAGCCCTCACGTCACAGGGGATGCAGCAGAAAGCTGATGCCGCGAACGCCGCAAATCAGCCAGATAATTCAGCCCCGCAATCGCACGCAGGCCGTACCAGCTCACATACTCGCCGTTGATGAGCTCAATGGGTTGCGTCAATTGCATCGTGCTGCGCAGTTCGTCAATATGTTCATCGCCAAACGAGTACGGCTCCGACGACAAAAAGACGCGCTCAGCGCTGCGCCAAATGGTGTCGTCAGCCGCCACCTCCGGATAGCGCTTTTCGGCTTGAACCGGCAGCGTTTTCCAGCCGACGGATTCGAGCATCGCGCTGACATAGGTGTCACGCGAAATCGTCATCCACGGGTTTTTCCAGATGGCGTAGAGCGCCGTCTGCGGCGGCAATAGCGCGCCAACGGCGCGCGCATCCGCAAGCGCGACAGTCAGTTCGTTGGCCAGACGATTCGCTGCTTCATCCGCTGAAAAAATATGTCCCAACAAACGAAATAGCGCGATGTTGTCATCCGGCACCATCGGGTGCGTGACGACAATGTTCGGGATCACCTTGCGCAAATGATCGACATCAGCTTTGCGGTTTTCATCGATATTGACGATGACGTGCGTTGGCTCGGTGTCGATCAGGCGAGCGATGTTCACGTCCTTGGTGCCCCCCACTTTCGGCACGTCACGCACCGCAGGCTCCGGGTGGATGCAGAACCCCGTGCGTGCAACGACATGCTCGCCCAGGCCGAGCGCAAACAAAGTCTCGGTAATCGAAGGCACGAGGCAGGCGATGCGAAGCCTGGCCGGGTTGGCGAAGCGCGCATGGGGACGGCCTATGGCGTCGGGGATGACATCAAGGGAATTACTCATGTCCGATCACTTGGGGACATTTCAGAGAAGAAAAAGGCCGCACGAGGCGGCCCATTTCTTGTCGTGTCAACGACTACTTCTTCCGTTCCGAACGCGCTTTGGCAATCACGAAATCAAGCGCTGCGGGCACATCCTTGTGGCTGCCTTTGAGCAGATGTGGTTGGACCTTAAATTTGCCGTCGATGAAGAGCATGGGCACGCTGTCGACGGAGTAGTTGGCCGCTAGCGTTTTGGCGCGATTCATTTTGCTATTGACAGCGAATGAGCCCCACATTTCCTTGACTTTGGCAACGTCGAGACCGTTGGTACCGGCCCAGTCGAAGAAGACGTTTTCCTCAAAAAGCTTGATGCCACCGGTGTGAATTGACAGGAAGACTTTCGGTGTCAGATCCTCGCGACCCAGGGCTTCCAGCGTGTAATAAATTTTCCCGAGATTGGCCCATGCTGGCTGGAACGCGACCGGAACGCGCTTGAAACTGACATCAGCGGGGATTTTCTTCGTCCACGGACCCAAAAACTCTTCAAGGTCGCGGCAGTGATTGCAGCCGTAGCTATAGAACTCGATGACCTCGATCTTTGCGCCGGATTCAACCGCCTGAACGTTTTTCAGGCGCGTGTATTCCTTGCCTTCGGTCAATTGCTCCTGAGCCGAAGCCGAAAACGATGCCGCCGACGCTGCAATCAGGCCGCACGCGACGAGCGCCGACCATTTAGAAGATGTAATCCAACGCAACATAAAGTCTCCGTCTATTTGTCTGATTGTTTGTTTAATCTGTGATCAATACGACTAACGCATTAACCGATTGGTTCGCCGACACCGCACCGTGGCCGTTCGCGAGACCGGGCAGCAGACAAGCGGCGCCCAGTTACGGCTTAACGACGCTGACTTCGATGCCTTGCCGCGCCAGATCGCCGCGCACTTTGCCAGCTTCGTCTGGGTCACGATACGGGCCGACGCGAACGCGGTGCACCGTGCCTTTGTCAGGCACATCGGCGCTTTGAATTTGCGCTTCATAGCCAAGCACGGCGAAGCGGGCACGCTGATTTTCTGCATCTTGTCTGTTTACGTAGGCGCCCACCTGCAGCCACAGGCGACCTCGGGCCTCGGCACTCGGGGAGGGCTCGTTGTCGGGCTTGGCTGCCTCAGCTTTAGCTGCGGGTTTGGCCGCTACGGTCGGCGGCGCAGCTGGCACCACGCTCGGCACGCTCGTTGGCGCGCCCGGCTGCACGATACGCTCCGAATCGGGCTTGTTTTCGTCCTTGGCCAGTTCGCCCGCGCGACCGGTCGGTTTCGGCTCGACTTTTGGCTTGATCGGTTCAAGCTTGGACAGCGGCGTCGTTTCGGCGCGGAACGGCGTGGCCTGATAGACCCAGATCGCGAGCACCCCAGCGACGACCAGACCGACGACGAATCCGATCAGGCCCCCGAAGAAAAATGTACCGGTTTTTAGCTGAGAGGTATCCACATTCACATCCGTATTGTCACATTTTGTCCGGCGCTGAGACGCCGAGCAATTGCAGTCCGTTTTTCAACACTTGAGCCGTCGCGGCGGCGAGCGCCAGCCGAGCCGTGCGATCACGAATATCGTCCACCAGGAAGCGCTCGGCGTTGTAATACGAATGAAACGCGGCGGCCACTTCACGCAAGTAGAACGGCAACACATGCGGCGCAAGATCGCGCGCGGCGGTCGCCAGCAACGTCGGAAAGTCGGCAAGCCGGGTTGCCAGCGCTTCCGCCTTTTCGTGCGTCAACGCAGACAAGTCCGCGTTTGCCAGCGCAGCGTGGCTGATGCCGCCGTCGCGCAGCACCGAGCAGATGCGCGCGTGTGCGTACTGAACGTAGAAAACAGGGTTTTCTTCCGATTGTGACAGCGCGAGATCAATGTCGAAGGTGAATTCGCTGTCCGCCTTGCGCGAAACGAGAAAGAAGCGAACCGCATCCTTGCCGACCCATTCGACGAGCTCGCCAAGCGTGATGTAGCTGCCCGCACGCTTGGAAATTTTGACTTCCTCGCCGCCTTTCATCACGCGCACCATCGAATGCAGCAGATAGTCCGGGTAGCCCTTCGGAATGCCCGTTTCGAGCGCTTGCAAACCCGCGCGCACGCGCGCAATGGTGCCGTGGTGATCGGTGCCCTGAATGTTGACGACGGTGTGAAAGCCGCGCTCCCATTTGCTGACGTGATAGGCCACATCCGGCACGAAGTAGGTGTAGCCGCCGGCGGCTTTGCGCATCACGCGATCCTTGTCGTCGCCGTAATCGGTGGTTTTCAGCCACAGCGCGCCGTCCTGCTCGAATGTGTGGCCCGAAGTCTTCAGGCCATCAACAGTTTTGTCGACCCGGCCATCGGTGTAGAGCGAGCTCTCGAGGTAGTAGCAGTCAAATTTCTTGACACCGAATGCGGTCAAATCCTTGTCCTGCTCGTTTCTCAGCACGTTGACGGCAAATCCGCGCACGGCTTCCGAATCGTCGACATCGCCGCGCGCGGCTAAAAACTGTTTGCCAATTTCAGCGATGTACTCGCCTCGATAGCCGTCATCTGGCCAGCCTTCGCCATCGGGTTCAATGCCCCTTGCGCGAAGCTGCACCGAACGCGTCAAGTTGTCGATCTGGTTGCCAGCATCGTTGTAATAAAACTCGCGATGCACTGCGCAGCCCTGTGTTTCGAGCAGGTTGCAGAGTGTGTCGCCGAGGGCGGCCTGGCGCGCATGCCCGGTGTGCAGCGGGCCAGTCGGGTTGGCGGACACGAACTCGACGAGAACTTTTTCGCCTTTGCGCGCATCGCTGTAACCGAATTTGTTACCGGCCTTCAAGACGTCAGCAACGACCGAAAACTTTGCCGCCGGGTGCAATCGAATGTTGATAAAACCGGGGCCTGCGATGGTGATTTCCGACACCAGAGGATGCGGTGCCGCGTCGAGGGCGGCTTTGAACGCAGCGGCCACTTCGCGCGGGTTCTTGCCAAGCGGTTTCGCGAGCTGCAGCGCAATATTGGTCGCCCAGTCGCCATGTTCTGCCTGCTTTGGCCGCTCCAGCGACGGTACCGCCGTGTCACTCAGGCCGGCGCTGCGGATGCCAGCGGTGAGCCATTCAATCAATTGTTCTTTTTGCATAGCCATAATTATCCCCGGCGACGTGTTGTGGGCGATGGGCGTGCGAAAGCGCTACGCCTGCGGGCATCAGCTTTTCGCTAAAAAGGGCACCGAATTGGGGATCGCACTCGATTTGACTAGTTATCGACTTTCAATATTTCTCTCTTCCAGCCCTTGTGCAGCGGTCGTTTTACAACGAAGCCGATACAACCCTATAAATTCGTCCAGACGCCGCTGTTTGCCTGCGACGCGATACAAGCTTCGATGAAATCCATCGTATGAACCGCGTCGTTGATCGTCGGAAATTGCACGGTGGCGACGACCTGATCGTTGCGGCGCGCGATGATGGCTTCGGCGGCTTCGCGATAGATATTGGCAAAGGCCTCGAGCAAGCCTTCCGGGTGGCCGCGCGGCGTCCGGCTCAGTTTTGCGATTTCGGGCGGCAGGTTGACGTCTCCGCGTCCGAAGGTGCGCGCGGTTTCGCCTTCGATGTTCAGGTGCAGGTAGGCGGCTTCGCGATGCGACCAGTCGATCAAACCGCGCTCGCCATAAACGCGCAGGCGGATGTCGTTCTCGCCACCGGCCGCGGCCTGAGTGATCGTGTATTGACCGCGAGCACCACCGGCAAAACGCAGGTTCGCGAGGATCGTGTCCACCACCGTGCGGCCTGGCATCAGCGCGCCCACATCAGCGCTGACCACAGCAATTTGCAGCCCGGACACAGTACACGCCAGATGTTGCGCATGGCAACCAATCGCCGAAAACACCAGTGCCAGCCCGCTGCGATCGGCGTTGAATTTCCAGCGCTGGCTATCGGTCATCGCGCCCTGCTCAATGGGCTTCGCGAGGCCGCTCTGGATGTACTCGACCTGCACAAAACGCACCGGGCCAATGGCACCGTCGTTGACAAGCTGCTTCGCGAAACGCGTCATCGGGTACGCCGAGTACGCGTGCGTCACGCAGAGCACGCGATTCTTCGCCTGCGCGCGCGCGGCCAAATCGCGCGCCTCGGCAGCCGTCGTGCTCACCGGCTTGTCGCAGATCACGTCGAGCCCCGCGTCCAGCGCCGCGACGCAGTAAGGGTAATGGGTGTCGTTCGGCGTCATGATCGCGACGGCTTCGATGCCATCCTCGCGCGCCTTCTCGGCGGCGAGCAGGGACGCCACGTCCGCATAGCCGCGCGAAGGATCAAGCCCCAGCCCCGCCGCCGCATCACGCGAGCGATCAGCCTTCGACGAAAACACCCCGGCAACGACGTGCCACATGCCATCAAACTGCGCCGCGCGGCGATGCATGCCGCCAATCCACGATGTCGGGCCACCGCCGATGATGGCGAGACGGAGCGGGCGATGAGGCGTGTGCAGAGGGGCGTTCATGATGACCTCGATTCTCAAACGTTCTATTCAGTGCGTAGTGTGTAGGGCGGGCACTGCCCGCCGTCTCGTCCGCCGCGAAGTGCTAATTATTGCCGCTGCGCCGAGTGGATTCACGCGGCGGGCGATGCCCGCCCTATGAGCTGGTTCCAACGGTCGCCAGCACTGGGAGCAGGGGACAACTCCGCTACGCCGCCCGCTCCAGGCTCAAACCCGCAGGCTCGCGCAGCGGATGAAACTGGATCTTCAGATGGCGCTCCTGCGTGAGGCGGAGGTCGTAGGTGGAGGTGAGCAAATAGGCGAGCGCTTGATCGCGCCCTCTCGTCGGCACCTCAAATCGCGAAACATTGTCGCTATCGGATTGCTGCAAACGTCTCTATTGGTAGGTCATCGGGATGAGGCGTACGCCCTGGTTCCAACACCACCACGTTTATGCGAAGGAGCATTCAATTGAGACAGCTTTCTATGGGCAGCAATGGCGCTGATGCGATGTTCTTGCAATGCCTGCTCAACAAATCGGGCGCTATGCCCCGCCTGACCGAGGACGGCGCTTTTGGCCCCCGCACACGCGCCGCCGTAGTTGCCTATCAGCAGGCCCATCGGCCACTGGCGCCCGATGGCACGGTTGGGCCGCGGACTTGGGCTACTTTCGGCACGCTCACCGAGCGGCAGCACCCAGTGCGCCTGGTTGGGCAGCCGAACAACGTTACCTGCTGGTCGGCCGCAGCCACCATGATTCTGGGCAATATGTCGGTCGGGCAAGGTGGCGCAACGGTTGAGCCCGGCGGCGGCCTGAGTATGCCGTTGCAAAACATCGAAACCTTTTTGAGCGGATTGGGCTGGCGTCTGATAAACAACCAATCAAGGCCGTCGATTGGCATCCTGATTCAAGCCCTAAATCGAGGCCCGCTGTGGGTCGCCTATGAGGGTGGCACATTTCAGCACGCAGTGGTGTACAGCGGTTACTACACCGATGCGGCTGGAGATGAATCCGCAACGGTATTTCAGGTCTATGACCCGTGGCCACCGGGGCGCGGTACGGTGTATGGAACCACCTACCACGGCGGCGTAGCGTGGGATCGTGCGGTGAGCCCGCCGAAGGCCGCGATGATTCAGTATGTCGCGAGCGCGCGCTAGTTCGGGCGCGCGCACGTTGAGCGCCGAACTAAGCCGCAAAGCCGCAAAGCGGTGGCGCGCCAAGATCGATCAAGCGGCTTTTTCCAACGTCAACCCCGCATGCTCACGCAGCGGATGAAACTCGATCTTCGGATGGCGCTCCTGCGTGAGTCGCAGGTCGTACGTGGAAGTGAGCAAATAGGCGAGCGTGTTCGCCGCGTCGTAGGCGAGCTTTGACGCGTTGTAGTCCATGAATTTCTTCATCTCGGCGGGGTCGTCCGAGGTGACCCAGCGCGCGCCCACGAACTGGCTGCCCGAGAGTTTGATGTCGGCTTTGTATTCGGTTTGCAGACGGTGTTGCACGACTTCGAATTGCAACTGGCCGATCGCGCCGAGCAGCATGAGCGAGCCGAGCTGCGGCTTGAAGACCTGAATCGCGCCTTCTTCACCGAGCTGCGCGAGGCCTTGCTGCAACTGCTTGCTGCGCAGCGGATTTTTAAGTTCAACCGTCTGGAACAATTCCGGCGCGAAGAACGGCAGGCCGGTGTATTGCAGATTTGCGCCTTCGGTGATGGTGTCGCCGAGCTGCACGCCGCCGTGAATGGTGAAACCGATGATGTCGCCAGCGTACGCCTCATCCACGGCTTCGCGCCGCTGCGACATGAAGGTGACCACGCTGGTGGGCCGCATTTCTTTCGCGGTGCGCTGCACCTTGAGTTTCATGCCGGACGAATATTTGCCGGAGCAGACGCGCACAAACGCGATGCGGTCGCGGTGCATCGGATCCATGTTGGCTTGCACCTTGAACACGACGCCGGAGAAGCCTTCGGCATCGGGCGCGATTTCGGTCGCCGAGCCGTCGGGATTGGTCGAGGAACGCGGATGCGGCGCGGGGGCAAGATCAACCAGCGCGTCGAGGATTTCCTGTACGCCGAAATTGTTGACGGCAGAGCCGAAGAACACAGGCGTTTGTTTCGCGGCCAAAAACGCTTCCCGATCAAACGCCGGCGCGGCACCGGTGACAAGCTCGATATTGGACAACGCGTGCTCGAAATCCACACCAAAGCGGGCTTTGAGCGCGGCGGTTTCGGACAGCGGGATTTCTTCCAGCGCCATCTTGTCGCTGACGGTGTCTTCACCGGGTTTGAACACGCGCATCATCTGGGTGCGCAGATTGATGATACCCACGAACGCACGGCCCTGTCCGACCGGCCAGGTCATCGGCACGCACGGCATGCCGAGTTCGGCTTCCACTTCGTCGAGCAGCTCAATCGGATCGCGGCCTTCGCGGTCCATCTTGTTCACAAAGGTGATGATCGGCGTGTCGCGCTGGCGGCAGACCTCAATCAGGCGTTTGGTCTGCGCCTCAACGCCGTTCGCAGCGTCGATCACCATGAGCGCGCTGTCCACGGCGGTCAACACGCGATAGGTGTCTTCCGAGAAATCGCGGTGGCCAGGGGTATCGAGCAAATTCACGACATGGTCGCGGTAGAGCATCTGCATGACCGACGAAGCAACTGAAATGCCGCGCTGCTTTTCGATCTCCATCCAGTCGGACGTGGCGTGGCGGCTGGCTTTGCGCGCCTTGACGCTGCCCGCGACGTGAATCGCACCCGAAAACAGCAAAAGCTTTTCGGTGAGCGTGGTTTTGCCCGCGTCGGGGTGGGAGATGATTGCGAAAGTGCGGCGGCGCGCGACTTCGGCGGTGTGCAAAGTGGTCACGGAAAACAGTTCACATGCGTGAAAACCCTTGATTTTAAAGGAGTTCCGGGCGCGCTCGTTGACCATGCTGTCGCTGTCCGGCGACTTGTAATTATTTGTAATTGGGCGGCACTTTGTCGGCGAAGGCTGCGTCTATTGCGTTACACAATGGCTGGCAGCGATGCCTGAGTCATGCAAGTAACCGGGCCACCAGGCTCAAAAGGAGACACCCCATGAAAAAGACCCTCATTCTTGGCGCAGCAATCATCTCGGTTCTCGCTGCCACCACGGCCAGCGCCGCGGAAGGCGAAAAGCATTTTGGCTATGGTCACGGCTACGGCCACTATCGTACAGCCTACGTTGCACCCGCACCGGTGTACCAACATCATGGCCATGGTTACCGCGCCGGTTACTGGCACGGAGGTCGCTGGATCGCACCGGTCGCCATCGCTGCGGCCATCGGTGGCCTCGCGATTGCCGGTGGCTCGTACTACTACAACCAGCCGAACTATGTCGCGCCCTCGTATTATTACAACCAGCCGAGCTATGTCGCGCCTTCGTACTATTCCCCAGCCGCGGTGAGCTACGGCGTGAATTACGCGGCTCCGGTTGCGGACGGCTTTAGCTACGCCGACGTCAACGGCGACGGCTACATCAGCTACGAAGAAGCCGCCGTGTACCCACACTGGCAGCGCAACTTCGGCCGTATGGATCGCAATCGCGACGGCTACCTGACGCGCGATGAAGTGGCTGGCTGGCGTTATCGCTAGTCGCGTGACGTCACATTAAAAGTAATTTGGAGGAAGTCATGAAAGCAATCAAAACTATCAGCATCGCCGCGCTGGTCGGGCTTGCAGCAAGCATGGCTTCAGCCGCACCAGGCGGCAAATTCGGTGCGGCTGACGGCAACAAGGACGGCGCGCTGTCCAAAGCGGAAGCCTGCGCAGGCAGAACGCGTCACATCTGCAAAAACTTTGAAATGATGGACGCGAACAAGGATGGCGTCGTGACGCGTGCGGAAGTCAAAGGCTTCCGCAATGCGAAGCGGGTGGCCAAGGGTTTGCCGCCGAAGGCCTAGCGTAGGGTGTTGGCGACATACTTGTCGCGGTGCGACCGCACCGAAATCGTTACGAGCCAGATGCCTATGTTCTGAGCGTGGGGTCAATAGTCAACATCGTTACTGTGATCGCCACTCAGGGCGCGCATACGAGCGACACGTCGCAGCTCGGTTACAACTACCACCGCCTCTTTGCTAATCTCTTGAAGCCTTGCGAATGGAATGTACGCGACTTCCTCAATAGAAGTTAATCCACCAGAAACCAACGCGTCGGCAAGCGCAGGTGAGACTTTCAGTATGCGCTGAAACAGTATGGCAGGCGATTCGTCGGGTTCGGGCATAAGGAGTAAGCGATGTTGCGTCCTGTGAGAAGCTACCGCTCCCCGCTCAATGCGCCGTCAGTGCTGCCACACTGATCGTCTGCTGCAATACATGCGAATCATCGGTGCCGAGCTCGATTACGTCGGCCCCGCAATTCGCGGCCTCAAGACACACGTAATTGCGCCAGCCTTCGGGCGGCAAATCAGCGAACGTCTTGATGAATTCCGCGCCCGGATTCCACACGACTAACGTTTTGCTGCCCGACGTGGAGAGCGTGATTTTTCGGTGACCCGCGGGGTCAATCAACTCGAAATGATTGCCAGTGTCCGCGTAAATGCGATCACTGCGCCCCGGATCGCGCGCGTCGTGCAAGTGCCAGTCACCGCGCTGCGTGTG
>JAYWAQ010000557.1:0-3815 GCA_043782305.1 Burkholderiales bacterium | reverse complement strand
ATGTCGCCCCAGGAATGGTCGACTACAAGAATGCGTGGCAATCGCCGCGTACTTTTGTGCTGACGGTGGAGATGCTCAATCAATTCGCTTCGGTGTTGAAGGCGCTGCAGATAGATCCACAGCGGGCACTGGAAGAACTGAATGCAGATTGGACCACATCGAGCGAGCTGGCGGATACGTTGCAGCGGGTCAATCAGATACCGTTCCGTGTTGGGCACAACTTCGCCAGCGCAGTGGTCACGTATGCGAAGGAAAAAAACCTTAAACCCAGCGAGTTTCCGTATTCACAGGCGGTTAAGTTGTACGCGGCATCGACGAAAAAATTCGACATCCCTCAAGCTCCGTTCCCTCTGGACGAGGCAACGTTCAAGGCAACTCTGTCAGCCGAGAACATGGTGCGCACCCGCGTTGGAATCGGCGGTCCCCAGCCTGCAGAGGTCAAACGCATGCTTGGTATCGCAAAGGAAACACTCGCGGCTGATACAGAGTGGCTCAAAGAGCGCAATGCAAAACTTGTGGGCGCTCAGGCGAAACTTAATCAGTCGTTTCAGAAGTTACTCAACGAGTGACCGCTCCGGAGATGTCATTCCGTTTCTCGATCATTAGTCCAGGAAAGGAGTGGTGGAAACATTAAACACTCGTCGTCCCCGCGAACAACCACAGGGGTTGCGCCGGGCGGGGAGCCAGTGACTTTTCAACGCACGCCACTGGATTCCCGCCTTCGCGGGAACGACGCAATTCGAAATTTTCAACATGTTTAACCGCCGCATCAATTGACAAATGCCAAGTCATAGATCGCCATTTGACGCGGCTTTCCGGAGACTTTCATCCGGACAGCCGCGCCAATTCTTGAGTTTCACTTTCCTACAGGCGATACCGTCAAATCAGCGAACCCGATGATCGCGGGCCGTGGCGAGAAATCGCTACAACCCGCATGCTCAATCATCCAGCATCAGGTAGATGAAGGGTTGGATTCCAGCAGGTGTGACGGTCTGCGTCAGGGCACCAGAGGTACTTGAACCGTAGACACCGTTACCCGCGTACTGCGCGGTGATGAGGCGCATGCCGGGCGACACGCCGGTCGTTACGCAGAGCGCGACACCACCGGACAAGGGGACTGATGCGCAGCCGACAATCGAGTTCGCACCTTCGCGAAAGTTCACGTTGCCTGTCGGTGTCCCGGAATTGCCCGTGACGGTCGCGGTGAAGGTCACCGATTGCCCGGCCCTGGATGGATTCAGCGAGGAACCAAGCGAGGTCGTTGAACTCACCGCGGTCGCGAAGCTGGCGACGACGCTGCAGTCGGCGACGATACTGCTCGTTGTGAACGTATTGCCAGCGAGCGAACCACCGCAACTGCCAGTGACAGTTGCGATGAATCCAGCATTCGGCGTGACGGTAAACGAGGCAGTGGCCCCCTGTGCAACCGATTGCACAGTGCTGGGCGAAATCATACCGTTTGCGCCAGCGCTCGGCGTCACGTTGAAAACCGCAGTACACGACGTCGCGCCTGAATTGAACGAGTTCGTACCCGCTGGGCACACGGTTTGGCTGGTTGCGCCAGTGGTGGCAACGAAAAATCCCGGCTGCGCGAGGGCGCATGAAGTCTGTCCGGCGCTGGGCTGGTATGAACCTGCCGCACACGCTGTCTGGGATGTAGCACCGGCAGTTGCAACGAAGTTACCGGGCTGTGCAGCACCACACGAAGTTGCGCCGCTGCTGGCCTGGAAAGTTCCAGCCAAACACGCTGTCTGGGATGTGGCACCGGCGGTGGCAACAAAATTACCGGGCTGCGCAGCACCACATGAAGTTGCGCCGCTACTAGCTTGGAAAGTGCCGGCGACGCAGGGTGTTTGCGCGGTGGCACCGGCCGTGGCCACAAAATTACCCGGGCTCGCGGCCGTGCATGGTGCGTTGCCCGTAGCCGAATACGTGCCCGCAATACACTGCACTGCATTGAGTTGCAGGCCCACTAGCACCGGGTCATGGTCGGAAGCACGGAAGGCCGCTGTCGTGTAAAAATCTTGAGACGTACAGGAAGCTGCGCTACAACCGGTAGTTACTTTGGTCTCGACGTTATAGTCGAGAAATACGGGCTCGTCGGCATTGATGTGCCAGTGGCCTGCACCGCTTATGTTGGCCATCAGCGCGGCATTACCCAACGCGTGATCCAGCGAACCGGATAGCCCGTTGAACATGTACGACGTGTCGCCGTTAATGATCGTGGCGAGTCCACCCGCGCGCAGGACATCCATTGGGTCTTCCTGCTCGTACGCGTTGAAATCACCCATGGTAATGATGCGTGGCGTGGTCGCTGAAAGTGTGCTGATGAATGACAACAGCGCCTGCGCTTGCAGCTTGCGGGTGTTGTTGTAAAACGCCTGTCCATCGCCCAAGTCGCCATCAGCGCCGATGCCGCCGCTGCCCTTGGACTTGAAATGGTTCATCACCAGCGTAAATTTCTCGCCGTTGCTGACCAATGCGAACGTTTGCGCGACCGGCGCGCGCCCGATGTTGAACGCACTATCGATGATCGTTGATGATGCGCCACTTGGTGTTACCACTGCTGGTTTGTAGACGATCACAGGACGGATTGCGTCTGTTGTCCCCGCGTTGCCACAGCAGTACCCGGCGGGGTCGGGGATGATGGCCCAGGTTCCCGGACCGGCAGCGGCATTCAATCCATTGACCAGATCCTGCACCGCTGAGTTCGTTCCCGTGCCGTCGTTTTCCATTTCCAGCAAGCCAACCACGTCAGCGTTTAGTCCGCTGATCGCGGCAATCGTCTTCGCGCGCTGTCGATTGAATTCGATGAGCGAATTGGCACCACGCGCTGTAGGGAAACCGCCGCCGAGGCCATCGCCATTGAAGTAATTGAGTACATTGGCGCTGGCTACTTTCACGTTGCCGCCGACATTCGGAGGCGTGAGCGGACGCGGCGCGTAGTTGAACGCAGGCGTCGTCGTCGCATAGAGTCGGTAGCTGCCGAACGATTGGCTGAATATGCCTGTGAGGTTATCTACCGTGCTGCCGAGGCGCAACGTGTGATCGACTGGGTCCACGAACGGAATCACCGGCGGATACGACCGCGAATCGGCGTCGTCCAGAATGATGCTGGAACGCTGATTCAGGCTGTCAAAGGCAGTTACCGCAGCTTGATTGGTGTTCGGGGGCGCACTATTTGTACCCGATGCTGGATCGTCATTGAGATCGACTTCGTTGGTAGGTTGTAGTGCACGACCATTGGCCTTCAACGTAACTTCACCGAAGTGAGCAAGATCGAAATGATCGCTAACGGTGAGTGTTTGTACGAAGCGCACCCGCATACCCTCGTAGCGCTCAAGATCAGCGAGGTTCGCGACCGGCAATGTTACGTCGATTACGGCCGGCAATGGGTTGCCAGTGGAAAGAACGGTCACCGTCGGTGTGACGATTTCGGTGAGGGTATTGGGGGCGGTACCGAATTCGGTGACTGAGCCGACGACACGTACCTTGTCACCTGGCGAGACCGTCACAGGTGCCAGATTGGTGTAAATAAAAATCCCTTCGGAGGTTGCGGGATCTGCATCTACAGTAGCGTCGGGTTCTTGTATGAAAAACCCCTTGAGTTGATTGGTGGCCTGGAAAGACGAAGTCACGATGCCCTCGACCAACACTAGCTGACCGGCAAACGGACTCGCCGTGCCACTGCCTTGGACTGTGTGGATGCCAATGAGGCTCAGGTCAAAAGTTGCTGTTACGCTCTTGGCGACGTCCATCGTAACAACGCAGCTAGCGGTACCGGTGCAGGCACCGCTCCAGCCGCTGAAGGCCGC
>JAYWAQ010000556.1:0-10564 GCA_043782305.1 Burkholderiales bacterium | reverse complement strand
TCGTGAAATGCCTGATAGGCAATCGACACATCCGCCGACGAACCCACCATCCGCATCGCGCCATGATCGAGCCACACCGCGCGCTGCGTGAGCTTTTTCACGTGATACAGCGAGTGCGAAACGAGCAGCAGCGTCCCGCCGTGTGCAAGGTAGCGCTCCATCCAGGTGATGCATTTGTTCTGGAACGATTCATCCCCCACCGCGAGCACTTCGTCGGTAATCAACAGGTCGGGCTTCAGCGCGGTGACGAGCGCGAAGCCGAGGCGCACGACCATGCCCGACGAGTAGGTCTTGATCGGCGCATCGATATGTTCGCCAATGTCAGCGAAGGCGATGATGGCGTCGAGCTGCGCGTCGAACGCAACGCCCGTCAAGCCTTGCAACGCCGCCGACAGTTTCATATTTTCACGACCCGTGTACTCGGGATGAAACCCTGCGCCCAATTCCAGCAAAGCTCCGACTGTGCCGATGCGCCTGGCGCTGCCCGAGCTCGGTTGCAGGACGCCCGCGATAATTTTCAACAGCGTTGACTTACCTGCGCCGTTCTCGCCCACGAGCGCAAACGATTCGCCGCGTCGCACGGTGAAATCAATATCAGTTAACGCGTGAAATCCTTCTGCGGATGGCTTCGCGATGAGCAACCGAGCCAGCGCCGCAAAGCCCGCGCCGTGTCGCCCGATGCGCGGAAAAGTTTTGCTGACATGGCTGACAGTGAGCAGAATCTCACTCATAAATAATCATCCACATGCGGCGCGACGCGCTTGAAGAATGCGTAGCCGATCAACGCAATCGCAGCGCCACCCGCGAGCAGCATCGCGTCCATCCATGACGCGCCCGCGCCCGCAAGATACGTGTCATGCATTCGCGCGATCAGGTGCGTAAACGGGTTCGCCATGACCGCATCGCGATACGCCGCAGGAAGCGACTCAACACCATACTGAATGCCGCACACAAACGAGAGCAGCATGAACAGAGGCCCCAGCATTCCCTCAATGTCGCGCACCAGAATCTGCGCGGTGGACACGATCCACGCGAAACCGAGCGCGGCGAAAAATAGCGCAAACCATGCCGGCAGGGAAAACAGGATTCCGCTCAAATTCACCTTGAAGCCGAGCGCCGCGAACAAGATCACGATGACCGTCAGCGCCAGCCAGTTCAGTGCAAACGTCACCAGCACCGTCGACAGCGGTACGAACACACGAGGCAACGCGGTCTTCGTGATGAGTGAAGCTTGCGCAATGAGGCTCGTTGCGCCGCGGGTCACGCTTTCGGCAAACGCGAGCCACGGCCACAAGCCGACCGCGAGAAACGCCACGTAGCTGTCGCCGTACTGCGCGGGAAAAGGCGCTCGCATGAACAACCCGAACACCAGCGCGTAAACACCCAGCGACAACAACGGCTGCGCCAGCCACCATATCGGCGAGAGCGCGCCGCCGAGGAAGCGATTTTTTACTTCGCGTTCGACCAGCGCGTACAGGAGTGGGTTCAGCACGCGAGCGTCGTCCTACTCCCCTCCCCCTCGGTGGGGGAGGGGTTGGGGGAGAGGGGGATGGTAGCGTTCAGCTCCATACGACGGTCCCCCCTCTCCCTAGCCCTCTCCCACAAGGGGAGTGGGAACAAGAACAGAGAGCACCTCATCCGCTAACGCCTGATTGGCGGCGGCGACGACGGTGCCGTCGCTATTGAGGTTGAGCGAGCGCCCTGCCCAATCGCAAACCGCGCCACCCGCTTCAATAATGGGATTCACCAGCGCGGCAAAATCCACGGTCTTCAGTCCCATCTCGACGACCAAATCAACGTGACCTGACGCAATCAGCGCATAGTTGTAGCAATCGCCCCCGTAGTACACGCCCTTGCAGGCCGCCTTCAGTCGGGCGAAGGCAGCAGCACCATCACCCGTGAATTGTTCTGGCGTAGTGACGAGCACAATCGTCTCCGACAAGGGCTTACGTTTTGCGCTCACTCGCATCGGTGCGCCATTAAACATCGCCGCTCTGCCCTTCACCCCCACCCAACGTTCATCAGTAATCGGTTGATCAATCACGCCAATCACTGGTTCGGCGAGGTACGTCAGCGCCACCAACGTGCCAAATTGCGGTTTGCCGCAGGTGAATGCTTTTGTGCCGTCAATCGGATCGATGACCCACACCCATTCGGCATCAAGGTTGGTATCAGCGTGCTCCTCGCCGAGCACGCCGTGCGTCGGATAAACGCGCACGATCTCTTCGCGAATGCGGGCTTCAATCTCCATGTCAGCGAGCGTCACCGGCGTGGCATCGGGCTTGTCGATGACGGTTAAATCGGAGCGGAAATAGCGCTTCGCAATGGGGCGCGCCAGATCGGCCAGGTGCTCGGCAAAAGCCTTGTAAGGGAGAAGGTCACTCATATCGACGATAATTTTCGCTGATTCACTGACCCTGTGGGAGCGGTTCTACCGCGACAGAGCTCTATGTCAGGCAAATCAGTCGCGGTAAAACCGCTCCCACAACCGCTAATCTTTAAGGAAACACCCCAATGACGATCAAAATCGGCGACAACCTCCCCGCAGCCACACTCACCGAATCAGCCGGTCAGGACGAAGCAAAAAATTGCCCAATGCCGCCGATGCCGGTTGACATCGCCGCGCTCGCTACTGGCAAAAAAATCGTGATCTTCGGTTTGCCCGGTGCGTTCACGCCCACCTGCTCGGCGCAACACGTTCCCGGCTACGTCAAGAACTACGATGCACTCAAAGCCAAAGGCGTCGACGAAATCATCTGCATGGCGGTCAACGACGGCTTCGTAATGGGTGCGTGGGGCCAGACGCAACACGTCGCAGGCAAAGTGCGCATGATGGGTGACGGCTCCGCGGCCTTCACCAAGGCGCTCGGGCTGGAACTCGATCTGACGGCCAAGGGCATGGGCGTTCGTTGCCAGCGTTTCTCGCTGCTCGTTGAAAACGGCGTGGTGAAGCAAGTCAACGTCGAAGGCGTCGGCCCGGCCAACTGCTCGTTCGCCGAGAACATGCTGGCTCAGTTGGGCTAGTTTTTTGCACTGGGTGCCCGCGCTCACGCGGGTGCCCCTGTGTACCTACCTGCCGAGCACTGCGGCCTCGGCATTGCAGTCCAGCGCAGACTTGCGACCATTCGCACGCGCTGCCGCAATCTCTTCCCGGGCTTTCGCCATCTGCGCGCGGAACGTCTCGTTCGAGTGCAACTTTGCGACGGTCGCGGCGGCCATCAAGCGACCAGCGTCCACATCGCTTTGCCAGTGCACGCCACAGATCACGCGGCTTTGCCCGAAGGCGAGACCGCGTGCAATCAACGCGTCAGTCCGCTCAGGGGCTAGCTCCGAGAGCACCAGCGCCCAAGCCCAGCCGAGCGCCGCGTGCCCGGACGGATACGAGCCGTCTTTGCGCAACTGCGAGTCTTCCGCAGGCGTACACATCGTTTCGTTGACCGCGACAAACGGACGCGGGCGGTTGTAGTGGTCCTTCGCCGTATAAGTTGAAAGTCCGGCATCAAGCAGCGTGCGCCGCAGCAGCATGGTCAGATGCGGTGTGCTCTCGGCATTGATCGGCATATCCAACGCGCAAGAAAACGCGTCCGCTGCCGCCGGAAATTTCAGGTTCGCATCCCGGGTCGCGAGCTGCCAGCGCGGCGTGTCACGAAGACTGCGCGTCGCCCGATACGTATCAAGATCAGCCGCTGCGACGGCGGAACCGTCTTTCGGTGGGGGCGGCAACACGGTGAGGCTGTTGGGCAAGGACTTGCGCTCCAAATAGCCGAGCGCATAGCCCGAGCCGGGCCGCAGCTCACCGACCTCGGCCAGCGTGGTGGGCGGTTTCGGCGCGTTGCTGCATGCCGCTAGCGCAAGCGCCACAGTGGCGAAAGCGCATGCGCGCCCGAGCGTTGAAATCATGGAATCCTCCTTTGTTTTTGTAGCGGTCGCGCAAGAATAGCCGTCGCCAGGAACGTTTGCCGCGACTTGTTTCCGGACGCAAGTTTTCCGTATCATGCGCTTTCTGCCTACGCTCGACCCTTATCCATGCTGCAACTTCCGACCGATAAATACCTCGCGCTGCGCGTGATCCCCATGCCCGCCGACGCCAATGCGAACGGTGACATTTTCGGCGGCTGGATCATGTCGCAGGTGGATCTGGCAGGCAGCGTGCCCGCCGTGCGTCGCGCCAAGGGACGCATCGCGACGGTCGCAGTGAATGAGTTTCTGTTCAAACAGCCGGTACAGATTGGTGACGTGGTGAGCTTTTACGCAACGGTGAAGCGCGTGGGTCGCACGTCGGTCACCGTCGATGTTGAGGTGTATTCAGAGCGCAATCGCGGCACGGTGGTGGTGAAGGTCACCGAGGCGGAATTGACGTATGTGGCGATCGGGCCGGATGGTCGTTCGCGTGAGCTGCCGCCCGACGGCGATACGGTTTTGGTGTAATCATGCAAGCACTTCGTATCGCATTCCTTGCCGCCTGTGTATTAGCTGTGGGCCTTGCCCGCGCCGAGCTGATTACCATCCCGGCGGAACACATCGGCGAAGGCAAAACGCTTCGCGCGCAGTGGTTCACGCCCGACGCAAAGAACGCGACTGGAGCCGCAGCCATTCTGCTGCATGGTTGTGGCGGACTCGGCGGGAATCGCAACCTGAACGCACGGCACACGGCGGCGAAAGACTGGTTTATCGAACGCGGCATCGCGGTGGTGTTTCCTGAAAGCTTCACGTCACGGCGGTACGAAGAAGTGTGCACGATCAAAATGGCATCACGCACGATCCGGCAAATTGACCGCGTGCAGGACGTGATGGCGGCGCATGCCTGGCTCAGGACGCAGCCCGGAATCGACGCAACAAAAATCGTGCTGCTGGGCTGGTCGCACGGCGGCTCAACCGTGCTCAACACCTTGACCCATCGCACGCTGTCAGGGGAGTTCAACGACGACGTGAAATTCGTCGAGGCGATTGCGTTTTATCCTGGCTGTTCGCCGTTCGCGAAAGATTCGGCGGCCGCAAAAATTTCGTCGCCACTGACCGTACTGATGGGTGACGCCGACGACTGGACGCCCGCGGCACCGTGTTCGGCCTTCGTGGCGCGACTCAAGAACAACGATCAACCCGCCACCATCACGCTCTACCCCGGTGCGTATCACGACTTCGACAACCCCGCAGGCAAGTTGCAAGTACGCACGGAGGTGCCTAACGGCGTGAACGGCAGCAAAGGCGTGACCGTCGCGCCCGATCCTAAGGCGCGGGAAGACGCGATGGCGCGGATCGATGCGTTGCTGCGCAAACGTGGCTTGGTGCGCTAAGGGCGGGTGACAGCTTTTCCGATAAATGCCCGTCTTAATTGGGCTAGGTGCAATTTAAGCAACTTATCGACTTATTGAAGAAAGCGTGTCTAGCCCACATTCAAGTGGGCTTTCAGCGCAAAGCTACTTCCTACGGCACAGACAGTCCAGACAAATAGTCGGCGAGTATTTCGATGTCGCCCGGCGTGAGCGCCTGTACAGCCGAAGTCATGGTGCCGTCAAAATCAGCGCGCGTGGAGGCGCGGAACAGCTTCAGTTGCTCACGCAAATAATCCATCTGCTGCCCCGCCAGACGCGGAATGTGCTGCTGCCCCGTGAGCGTTGCCGTGTGGCAGGCCACGCAGTTGTTTTTCTCGGTAATCGTCTTGCCCAAAGCCATATTTTCGGCGGCCGTTGTGCGCGTCGGCGCCGTCATTTTCTGTGCCGAAAAAAACAGCGCCAGATCGTTGAGATCGGCGTTCTTCAACTTTTCGGTAAAAGGCGTCATCTGGTCGTTTTTGCGACGCCCTTCACGAAACATGAAGAGTGCGCTGACGATGAACTGCTTCGGTTGCCCGGCAAGCGACGGGATGGTCGGGATCGTCGAATTTCCGTCCGCACCATGGCACGCGCCGCATACCTCTGCTTTCTGGCGTCCCTCCTCCATGCCTGCGTGGGCGAGCGTCGCAGAAAGGGCCAGAGCAGTTGTGACAATCGCCCGCAACATCAACCGACCCGACATCATGCGAACAACGGGTCGAGCGTGATTTTGCGGGCAAGCATGCATCATTTCTTCGAGTAGCTCACACGATAAATGATGCCGTTGTAATCATCCGAAAACAGAATCGAGCCGTCGCGCATCTGCAGCACGTCGACCGGGCGGCCCCACATCGGAGGATCAGCTTTTTCGTTCTCAAGGAAGCCATCAACGAACGGATGTAGCGTGGCCTTGCCTTTGCCATCGAGCGACGCGCGAACAAGGTTGTAGCCCTGCTTGGTCGAGCGGTTCCACGAGCCATGCTGCGCGATGATGATGCTGTTTTTGTATTCGGCGGGGAACATGCTGCCGGTGTAGAACTTCATGCCGAGCGGCGCAATGTGCGCGCCCAGTTTGGCCACGGGCGGCGTGAACTCGGAACAACTGCGATTCTTGCCATATTCAGTGTCGAGCAGGTCGCCCTGATGACAATAGGGAAAGCCGAAATGCTCGCCTTTTTGGCTGACTACATTCAGTTCGTCATGGGGCGAATCGTCGCCAAGCCAATCGCGACCGTGATCGGTGAACCACAGCTTTTTGCTGACCGGATGCCAGTCCATGCCGACGCTATTCCTCACGCCAAGCGCATAGCTTTCGAGCACGCCGGTTTTTGGATCGACACGCATGATGGCGGCCTGCATCGCTGTCGGCATGGTGATGTTTTGCGGTGAGCCGATGTTGAAGTAAAGCTTGCCATCGGGGCCGAGCGCCAGGTACTTCCAGAAGTGACCCGGCTGGGCTGAGGGGTCGAGATCATCGATCACAACCTTTGCTTCTGGCGGGTTGTCCAGGCGATCTTCAATCCCGTCGTAGCGAGTAATGCGATGGCGCTCGGCAACGTAGAGTGTGCCGTCCTTGAAAACGATGCCGTTCGGAGATTTAAGGCCTTTGAGAATTGTTTTGACTTCGCGCTTGCCGCCTTTGTCGACGATGGCGTAGACGTTGCTCAGATTGCGGTTGCTGGCGAACACCGTGCCTTTGTCGCCGAGGGCCAGCGAGCGTGCCTCGGGCGCGTCATCGGCCCACACTTCCACCTTGAAGCCAGCGGGCACCTTGAGCTTGTTGACTGGCAATTCACTCGCCGGACGGCCTGTGAGGTGCGGGGCAAACGGATGCAGCGGTGACTTCGCGTCGTCGGCGGCTCTTCCCTGTTGCCAGGCGGGCGGCGGGGCGGCAGGGGCCGCGGCGGGTTGCTGCGCGGCCACGGTCGCGATAGCGCCGATGAACGTCAGCGCGGCCAGAGTAGCTGTAGCACGCATCGTGAATCTCCTTTTTTGGTGTGTCCGCTTCGACAGTGGAGCGGACAGTTGAGCGCCGTCTGTGCGACGCATCAACAACGCAGCGGATTGTCAGCGATTACGGCCACTAGCCATGAGCACTTTCGCGCGTTTCTGGAACTGTGATTCAGCGCGGGCGCGTCGTTCGGCACCACTGCGAACAAGCCAACAGCTTTTCGCTGCGTTCGCCATTCTATGTGGGCTAATTGCGTAAAATGCACATTGTCGATATGTGCCATAAATTGCATTTCGCCCATATTAAATAGGGCTTTCCGCGAAAAGCTGTTATCGACTTTTGCGCTCCGATTTTTCAAAAGGCGAGCGATCCCAACGCAACGTCCAGAACAAATCAATCGCCGATTCCTCGCCGGATTGGGCACGAATGTTCAGGCTGTTGTTGATGCGATAAATCAGCTGCAGCGTGCCTGTCGTTGCTTTGAGCCCGCGTTCGTAACCCACATACAGGCGATCCGAAATTTGCTTGCCGACGGTCACTACAGTGTCTTTCGTGGTGCCGCTGTTAGTGGCGACGCCGAGCGTGTCGAGGCCGAACTTGCTGCTGATGCTTTCGCCTTCGCCTGCAAGCAGCGCAAACGCGGCCTTTTGCACCAGGATCGTGTCATCGCGACTCAGATTGTCCGAGCTCTTTCCAGTCACCAGCATGGCCAGCTTTTCTGTGTCGGACCGATCCGGGTCGGCGTAGAGCTTGATGCGCGGCGAGAGCGCCGTGCCCGTGATCGCGACACCAACGGTTTGGTCGGGGTCGCTGCGGGCGCGCAGGGCCAAAATATCGAGGCGCGGATTGCCCACGTTGCCTGTGAATGCAATCTGACCGCGATCAATTTCGAGGTCTTGCCCGTACGCTCGATACGTGCCGCGCACGGTGCGAACGTTGCCGTTCGCAGCGAGTTGACTGCCGGGCGTGGTGAGCTTCAATTGCCCCGCGAGACGCGTGTTGATGCCGCGACCCTTGAGCTGTAAATCGCCGCCCAAATCGAGCGTGAGATCCACGTCGATCTTTGTTTTGCGCGGCGGTGTGGGCGGGGACGACGACGCTTGCATTTCTTCCGCAGTAGGTTTCCGCTTGACAGAAACATCGTCGGATAACGTGGGCGCATCGGCTTGCGAAATGTCTAACAATCCACGATCAACCTTGAAGCTGCCGTCGAGCTTGATCGCATCACTGTTGGCGCTCAAGCGCGCCGTTCCGGTGGCGTCAACGCGACGATCCACGCGGCCCAAGAGGCGGAAATTATCTGCTTTGAGCGTGAGCTGGACGTCCGGTTTGGTCGAGAGCGTCCCCTTGCCATCGACCGTGATTCGACCGTCACCACCGCGCGCACTAACCGCCTCAAGCTGCACCTGATCGCCCACAAAAACGATACGTCCACGACCTTCAACCAGGTCAACCCCTTCAAGCGAATTTTTGACGCTCAAGTTATTCAACACGAGCGCGCCTTGAGCTTTTGGCGCGCCCAGCGTGCCGCTGAATTTCGCATCACCATTTAGACCGCCGCCCAAGCGCCAGCCGGGTGGCAAGAAACTGCTCCAAGCAGCGAGATTGTCCAGACGGGCGGTGAGCTTTCCGTCGAGCGGCGATGACGCCGGCGGAACAAGGTCCTGCGCCGAAGCGGTGATATTCGCCGTCGCTTCAGCGCGGCCAACGCGCTCGCCGTCGACGATTTGCGACACACGCCATGTGCCCTGGTCTGCGTTCACCGTGAACTTGAGTTCGCGCAGCCCGAGCAAACCGGAACCTGCGTTCTCACCAATGCGGAGGTCTCCCGACTGGCGGGCGAGTTCCAGCGTGGCGCGCGTGCCGTTGTCTGTTGAAACTGCAAATCGGCCCGCGAGCACGAGATCGCCATCGAGATTTTTGCTGCCCAATTGACGCTCAAGCGCTGCGAGGTTGAACGGGCCGATATTGCCGCTGCCCGAGAATTTAGGCGTGGATTGCGCAGGGCTTGAAGTGCTGTATTGCAGTGCCGACCAGTTGATGGGCACCGTGGCAATGAGCGCCTTTCCCGCATCCGCAGCGAACGTGCTGCCTGAGGTCGGAGTGCTACCTTTCCAGCGCAGCGTGAAGGGTTCAACCCGTGCCCAGACTGGCGGTGCCGCACCGTCGCGTGCGACAGTCTCGTTGACCTGCAAGCGCTCGATTGCGCCCGTCCATGCCACAAGCGCACTGCTCGCCGTGCCTTCAGTGCTCCCCGCCAGCGCCGCGGTCAATTGCAAATTGCGCTCGCCCTGTTTCAGCACTCCGGTGGCTTCGATGCGATGTTCACGCAAGCTGCCTTTGCCGCTCAGATTGATCGAGCCAATTGACATGTTTGTTGGTGCGCCGTTGCTGATTCCCTCGGCGCTTAGATCTAGATTGAACGGCGCGTCGGGTTGCAACCCGACCTGCAATTTCGCGGCGAACTTCTGTACGCGAGTGGCTGATTGCGCTACATCTTGCCCGCTCACGTTGCCGTCAAGCGCAAGCGCATTCCACTTGCCCGACAGCGTGCCCTGACCCTTTATGACACCACTCAGAGTCGCCTTGCTCACTGCGTCTCCTTTGCTCGGTGCGGTATCCAGCGCTTGCAGCACGCTCAGATTTTGCGCGTCGAGCGACCATGTGAGCACATCAATCGCAGCACCCAGCCGACCGCTCCACTGAGCGCGGTTGCTGGCGAGTACGAGATTGCCGCTGCTCTCGATGCGCGGCGGCAGGTTTGGAGCGTCCGCTGGACCCAGCAAGGTTAACTTCGCCTCTCCTGTTACGGGCTGCGTACCCCAACGACTGTCCTTGACGATAACGTCTGCACTCGCCGCGATGGGCTGGGTCAGGGCAGCGGTGTCGATGATCGCACTACCCTTGATGCTTCCGTTGAGCATTGCGCTCTGGGCTGCGCCAATGCGTGGGGGCATGAACGCGAACGGATCAAGCTTTGACCATTGTGTCTCGGTGGTCACGCGCCATGGTCTGCTTTTTTGTGTCGTAGCCGCCGCGTTTGCGTTCGACAACACATCACGATCAGCAAATAGCTTTCCGCGAACCTGCGCACCGCCAGCGGTGACATCAAGCTGGCTCAGCTCGATGCGTGTTTGCTGAATTTTTCCAGTCATGCTGACGTCGACGCCAGAGCGCAGCCCCGTCGGCAAACGCTTCTGGTCAATGAGTGCGGCGAGCGCTGTGCCTTTGAGGGTGGCTTTAAGCGCGATTGGTTTGAGCGCCGTGGTGTCGTCCCCAGCTTCCGTCACTCGCCCTGCGA
>JAYWAQ010000555.1:0-10598 GCA_043782305.1 Burkholderiales bacterium | reverse complement strand
TCCACTCGGTGATCTGGGTGCTGTGCACCTGAAACTCGGCACAAAGCTGTGCCAACGTCTTGTCTTCGCGAAGGGCGGCCAAAGCGACTTTGGCTTTGAATTCCGCACTCAATTTCCGGCGCTGTTTCTTGGCAACGGACGACTTCTTCTTCAACATAAAAAACTCCAGTTCGCGAGCGCTTTTAACGCATCGCCTTATGCCCTGAAGTTTCGCTTAAAACGCTGTCTGAATTTGCTGAGCCACTTCTGTCTCATCTCGGCCACGGTGACCGTTATCGCTTTTTTTTCATTCGCCACGCGAGGCAGCGCAATCGACATAGAGCAATCGCGCCAATTTGGGGAGCCCAACGATTCGTCAGGTAACCGTTGCCCGCCATGGTGGCGCAATTGTGATGGTGGCGTGAAGCAGTGCGGGCTCACGCCCCAGACGACTACGAGGCGGACACTACCTGCCCTACCGCCGACTAGCCGGTCGCAACCGTCGCCACCTGCTCCCGCAGCCATCGTGCGGGAGCGGCGGTATGCGTGCGCTCATGCCACAGCTGATAGAACCGCAGCGGCGGAAAATCCAGCGGCGCGGGCATCACTTTGATCGGCAAAAATTTGGCGTAGTGCGCGGCGAACCGTCTGCCTGTCGTAAAGATCAGATCGGTCGTGGTGAGCACATAGGGCGCTACGTGAAAGTACGGCAGTGACACCCGGATATCGCGCTTGATGCCGAGCTTGTGCAGATGGTCATCAATCGCACCGCGTACGCCGCCGGCGTAGCGCACCGGTGCGAGGTGTTTGGCCGCAACGTAATCGTCCGCGCTGATCTCGCTCTTTTTCGCCAGCGGATGGCGATCTCCCAACATGCACACCACCTCATCATCAAACAGCGCGGTGGTACGCAAATACTCGGGCGGGTTCGGCCAGTTGCCAACGACCACGTCGAGCTCGCCCTCTTCCAGCAGCCGTTCAAAATCAATGTCCAGCGACAGGGAGCGAATATTGAGTCGCCCATTGGGTACGCGCGAGCGAAACCGCTCAATCAGATTTGACAGAAAGAACGCATCGAAGTAATCGGGTGCACCAACGCCAAAAACGCGCTTCGACTTTGCGGGATCGAAGGGTTCGGCCTTGATCAGAATGCTGTCAATCGCATCAAGCGCGGCTTTGGTTGGCGCGATTAAACCCTCCGCGCGCTCGGTCGGCGTCATGCCACTTCGCGTGCGCACCAGCAGATCGTCCCCCGTGATTTCGCGCAGACGTTTGAGCGCGCTGCTCACGGCAGGCTGTGTAATTCCAAGTCGATCAGCCGCACGGGAGACACTCTTCTCCTGTAGCACGAGGTACAGCACGCGAAGTAAATGCGTGTCGAGTGGTTCTGCCATGTCCGCCCCCAGCTTCAGTGATGTCAGAAATAAACTCAAGCTTATCAGCGCAATTGGGAACACAGTCTATAGTGCGGAAATTGCTTGGTGTTGTTATTCGAGTCAGGTTGATTAAAGTGAATGTGGTGCGCTTTCTTTTGAACGGTGTGTTGATTGAGCGCGATAGCGTGGATCCACACCTGACCCTGCTCGACTTCGTGCGCGAAGAGCGGCGCCTGACTGGCACCAAAGAGGGTTGCGCGGAGGGCGATTGCGGTGCATGCACCGTTGTGATCGGTGAGCTGAGCAAAGACATTGCAGGCCGGGATCGTGTATCGCTGTCGCCGATCAACGCCTGCATCCGTTTGCTTCCAACGCTCGACGGCAAAGCGGTGTTCACGGTTGAATCGCTCAAGGCCGCCAGCGGAACGCTGCATCCCACGCAGCAGGCGATGGTTGATTGTCACGGGTCGCAGTGCGGCTTCTGTACGCCGGGTTTCGTGATGGCGTTGTTCGCCTTGTTCAAAAACGAGACTAGTCCGTCACGCGCGCGAACCTGCGAGGCCATTGCCGGAAGTCTTTGTCGCTGCACGGGCTATCGACCGATTCTTGACGCGGCGAAGGTGATGTATCAGAAGGCACCCGCCGCTGCTTCAGCCTGCGCTACGGGCATGGAGCAGTGGCTGTTTTCACCCGCGACTACTGACGCGCCACCGTTGCCAGGCGAGTCTGAACTGGCTGAAAGATTGGCCGCATTCACACACGCGGATGCATTGCGCGTGACGTCGCCCGCTGGCACCTTTATCGCACCGCGAACGGTGGAAGATTTCGCAGCGGCCGTGCTCGAGAATCCTGCTGCGTGGATTCTTGGTGGCGGCACCGACATTGGCCTCTGGGTGACCAAGGGCTTGAAGACTAACGGCACGATTATTTACACCGGCGAAGTCGCGGCACTCAAGCGAGTCGACGAAACGGAGAGCGGTATGCGCATTGGCGCAGCGGTAACGCTTGAAGCCGCGTTCCACGCCATGAACCGCCTCTACCCGGAGCTGGCTCACGTCTGGACGCGGTTTGCTTCATGGCCGATTCGGTCCAGCGGCACCTTGGGCGGCAACGTCGCCAACGGCTCACCGATTGGCGATTCGATGCCCGCGCTGATTGCGATTGGTGCTGAAGTCGTGTTGCGGCGAGGAGAAAATGAGCGCACGATTGCGCTGGAATCGCTCTACCTCGACTACAAAAAGCAGTCGCGCGAAGCCGGTGAGTGGGTCGAAGCGATCTTTGTTCCAAACCGGGCGACCTCGGGCGTTCTTCACGTCGCGAGCTACAAAAATTCAAAGCGAAACGAGCAGGATATCTCGGCCGTGTGCGCTGCGATTGCGGTGACTACAGAGCGTGGCGTGGTGAGGCACTGCCGTATCGCGTTTGGCGGGATGGCGGGCACGCCGAAGCGCGCAGCGCAGACCGAGCAGGCGCTCGTGGGAAAGGCCTGGAGCGAGACGGCCGTTCGCGCCGCAATGGAAGCGCTGGCCAAAGACTTCTCACCGCTGACCGATATGCGCGCCAGTGCCGCCTACCGCATGCAAGTTGCACAAAATCATCTGTTGCGCTTCTGGCTAGAGTCGCAAGGCGAAACTGACGCGGTTCGGGTGTTTTGACATGAATGCCCCGCTCAACCCCACGCAGCTTCAGATTGACGTGTTGCAACACGCAGTGGCCACTTCCACGCAACATGAGTCAGCGCATTTGCACGTCACGGGCGAAGCCATTTACGCCGACGATATCGCTGCGCCGCGCGGCACATTGTCCGCCGCGATTGGCTATGCGCCCGCTGCCCACGCAACGCTCAAATCGTTCGACGTCAGCGCGGTACTGAAGGCTCCCGGCGTCATCGCTGTGTACACCGCGAAAGATGTACCCGGCGTCAACAACTACGGCGGCATCGTGCTTGACGATCCGATCCTCGCCACCGACCTGATTGAATACCACGGGCAACCGGTGTTCATGGTCGTGGCTGAGTCGCATTTGCTCGCGCGCAAAGCGGCAAAGCTCGCCAAATACGATCTCGAAGTTCGCCGGCCCATCCTCTCGATTGATGATGCGTTAGCAGCGAAGAGCTATGTGCTCGACCCCGTGGTTACCGGTCGCGGCGATGCCGATGCTGCGCTGGCCCGCGCACCACACCGTATTAGCGGCAAGACGGCGCACGGCGGACAGGATCACTTCTACCTTGAAGGCATGATCGCGATGGCGCACCCAGTCGAGGACGGTCAGATCGCAATTCATTGCTCGACTCAGCATCCGACCGAAGTGCAGCATATCGTCGCCCGGGCGATGGCACTGCCCGACGCCAAAGTGCGCGTTGAGTGTCGTCGCATGGGTGGTGGGTTCGGTGGCAAAGAATCTCAACCCGCCCTGTTTGCATCGCTTTGCGCGATTGCCGCAGCAAGGCTCGGACGCAGCGTGAAGATGCGGCTGGATCGTGATGACGACATGATCATCACCGGCAAGCGACATCCGTTTCAGTTTGAATACGACGTCGGCTTTGACGATGAAGGGCGCATTCTCGGCGCGGATTTGATGCTCGCGTCGGACTGCGGATATTCTGCCGATCTGTCGGGCCCGGTGAATGCACGCGCAATTTGCCACGTCGACAATGCGTACTACCTCGAACATGTGCGAGTCCGCAATTTTCCGTGCAAGACGCACAAGGTTTCGAACACGGCATTTCGTGGTTTTGGCGGGCCGCAGGGCATGTTTGTGATTGAGCATGTGATGGACGAGATTGCGCATGTGCTCGGCAAGGATCCGCTTGATGTGCGTAAACACAATTTTTATGGATTGACCGAGCGGAACGAAACCCATTACGGGCAAGCGGTTGACGACAACATCCTGCACGACATCGTGCCCGAGCTTGAGCGTCGCGCTAACTATCGTGCACGCCGTGTTGCGCTGCGGGAACAGAACAAAACGAGCCGCATCATCAAGCGCGGCATTGCGCTAACCCCCGTCAAGTTTGGTATTTCCTTTAATGCCTCGCACCTGAATCAGGCCGGTGCGTTAGTCAATATTTACTCCGATGGTTCGGTGATCGTCAATCACGGCGGCACCGAGATGGGGCAGGGCCTGTTCACCAAGGTTGCACAAGTTGTGTCCGAAGAATTGGGCATTGATATCAAGCGTGTTCGTGTGTCTACAACGGATACGAGCAAGGTGCCCAACACCAGTGCCACAGCGGCGTCCAGCGGTAGTGATTTGAATGGAATGGCGGCCAGGGATGCGTGTCGAATATTGCGTTCGAGGCTCTCTGAGTTCGCGGCGAAGAAATGGGATGTGGACACTTCGGCCATTCGTTTCGTCAATGACGGCATCGAAGCGGGAACAGCCAGCGAAGTCAGGCGGTGGGGCTTCGCTGATCTGGCGCATGACGCATGGTTTGCACGCATTTCGCTCTCCGCACAAGGGTTCTACAAGACGCCGAAAATTCACTGGAATCGCGACACGTTCAAAGGCCGCCCGTTTTACTACTTTGCGTACGGCGTCGCGTGTGCACAGGTCGCCATTGATGTACTCACCGGCGAAATGAAAGTAGAGCGCGTTGACATCCTGCACGATGTTGGCAGTTCGTTGAATCCCGCGCTCGACAAAGGCCAGGTTGAGGGCGCATTCATTCAGGGCATGGGCTGGCTCACGGGCGAAGAGCTGGCGTGGAATAGCAAGGGCGTACTCACCACGCACGCGCCAAGCACCTACAAAATCCCGACGGCAGCGGATGTTCCCGAAGCATTCAACGTATGGCTCGTCGAGAATTCTCCGAATCGCGAAGACACCATCTATCGCAGCAAGGCCGTCGGCGAACCGCCGCTGATGCTGGCGTTCGCGGTGCATCACGCGATACGCGATGCCGTGAGTTCCGTCTCTGACTACAAGGCCAGCGCGCAGATCGCAGCGCCCGCAACCGCCGAAGCGATTTTGAACGCTGTGATGAAGGCACAAGCAGTGTGCTGAACCCCGGCGCGCATCTGCTGGATCTGCTTGACCGTCGTGAACCGGCGATCTGGGTTTGCGTTGCGCGTTCGTCCGGCTCGGTGCCCCGTGAAGCCGGTACCACGATGATCGTCACGCTATCCCACACGTTCGGAACTATTGGCGGCGGCCACCTCGAACTTCGATCTGTCGAGGTCGCGCGCGAATTGCTCACCTTGGGCACGACGGCCGCGTCGCGTCGGCACTTTCCGCTTGGCCCGGCGCTCGGACAATGCTGCGGTGGTTCCGTCGACGTCGGGTTCCTGCCAATTACAGAAGCTCATCGCGACCAGCTCTGGCAACTTCGCCAGATTGAAACGCGTGGCGGCATCTACGTTGTCAACCGCCGACTGGATACGGGCGACGAGTTATCACTGCCGATTCACTTCAATCCATGGTCAATCTGGGTGTTTGGCGCGGGGCATGTCGGCGTTGCGCTGGTCACGGTTTTGTCGACGCTGCCTTGCAGTGTGACCTGGGTCGATTCGCGCGACACGCCATTCCCGACGACGATTCCGGGTAACGTTCGCGTCATTGAGTCGGACGCACCCGAGAGCGAAGTACGGCGTATTCCAGCCGCTGCCGACGTGCTCGTGCTCACGCACTCGCACGCGCTTGATCTTGAAATTTGCCTTGAACTTTTAAAGCGTGATGACCTGGCTTACTGCGGCCTGATCGGCTCCGCGACCAAAGCGGCAATCTTTAGTAAACGGTTCGCGGCGCGAGGATTCTCTGGCACCGAGATTGCTCGTATTACCTGTCCGATTGGGCTGCCGACACTGTGCAGCAAGCATCCCGGTGTGATTGCAGCCGGGGTGGCGGCTGATCTGGCGGAAAGACGCGAAAAGATAGAACCGCACAGAACGTCCGAACAAGCCGACCACAACAATGTCACGTAGTCACGAAACTGAGGGGAACACAGGTGAGTGAAACCACGCCGCTTCGGCTTGAGGTTAGACACGTCAGCAAACGCTACCCAGGCGTCGTCGCCAACGATGACGTGAGTCTGCTCGTCGCGCCGGGAGAAATTCACGCGGTGCTGGGTGAGAACGGCGCGGGCAAATCGACGCTGATGAAAATCATTTATGGCGCGGTGAAGCCGGATAGTGGCGAGGTTTTGTTCAACGGCAAACCCACTCATATTCGTAATCCGCAAGAGGCACGGGCGCTCGGCATCAGCATGGTGTTCCAGCATTTTTCACTGTTCGAAACGGTAACCGTTGCCGAGAACATCTGGCTGGGTCTCGACAAGAGTTTTACGCTCGATGCTGTGCGGCAGAAGGCCGCGCAGAAGGCGAATGAATACGGGCTCGATGTCGAGGTAGATCGGCCCGTGCATTCGCTCTCGGTAGGCGAGCGGCAGCGCGTGGAGATCGTGCGGGCGCTGCTCACCGAGCCCAAAGTCCTGATCCTCGACGAGCCGACTTCCGTGCTGACGCCCCAAGCGGTGCGCGTGCTGTTCGTGACTTTGCGCAAGCTCGCGGCAACCGGTTGCAGCATCCTCTACATCAGCCACAAGCTCGATGAAATTCGCGAGCTGTGTACGAATTGCACGGTGTTGCGTGGCGGTAAGGTGACCGGTCACGTGGATCCGCGTAACGAGAGCAATGCGTCGTTGTCGCGCTTGATGATTGGGGCAGAACCGCCCAAGCTTCAGTATCGCGAGGTCAACACCGGTGCCGTTGGCATGATGGTTCACGGTCTGTCAATCCAGTCAGAAGACCCGTTTGGTGTGACGCTCGACAACATTGCTTTCGAGGTTCGTGCCGGAGAAATTGTGGGTGTGGCGGGGGTATCCGGAAATGGGCAACAGGAGTTGCTGGCCGCTCTGTCCGGCGAAAGTGTTCGTGCTCCCAGCAGCAGCATCAAGCTCTTTGGCAACGACATCTCGCGGCGCAATCCTCGTGTTCGTCGCGCCGGTGGTTTGCATTTCGTACCGGAAGAAAGGTTGGGGCGTGGTGCCGTGCCCACGATGTCGTTATCGGCGAATACCCTGCTTTCGCGGGCGGCTGATGTGGTTGCAAACGGCGTGCTCGGATGGGTTTCGCCCAGACTGACCGCCAGCCTTGCCGCTGTGATCATCAAGGATTTCAACGTCAAGGCCGGGGGGCCTGATGCGGCTGCCAAGAGCCTGTCCGGCGGCAACTTGCAAAAATTTATCGTAGGCCGGGAGATCGGCGCGAAGCCGAAAGTGCTCATCGTGGCGCAACCGACCTGGGGTGTTGACGTCGGCGCAGCAGCTCAAATTCGCGGCGCGCTGCTCAAGTTGCGCGATGAAGGCTGCGCGCTTTTGGTAGTCAGTGAAGAGCTTGATGAGCTGTTCGAGATTTGTGACCGCATGCATGTGATTGCCAAGGGACGGCTGTCGCCATCGGTGAAGACCAGCGAAGCGACGGTTGAGAAGATCGGTGAATGGATGAGCGGGCTCTGGCAAACCCCCGGTGTGATTGCTGCGGGAGCGCAACATGCTTAAGCCGAATATCAGGTTGGAGGCACGGCCACAGCCGTCAAAGTTCTGGGGTATCGGCTCGCCGCTCCTCGCGCTCGTGTTCACGGTGATCATCGGCGTTGCGATTTTCATGCTGATGGGCAAAGACCCGGTCAAGGGCCTGCTCGTGTTTTTCTGGGAACCGATCAAATCGGGCTACGCGCTATCCGAGCTGGCGGTGAAGGCGACGCCGCTCGCCATCATTGCGCTGGGTTTGGCGGTGTGTTTTCGCTCCAACGTGTGGAACATCGGTGCCGAAGGGCAGTTCGTGATCGGTGCGGTCACAGCGGGTGGCGTTGCGCTGCTGGCTGACAAAACAACCGGCCCCTGGATCATTCCAGTAATTTTGTTGGCGGGTGTGCTCGGCGGGATGCTCTGGGCGGCCATTGCCGCGCTGCTGCGCGACCGTTTCAACGCCAACGAAATTCTCGTAACGCTCATGCTGGTTTACGTGGCAGATCTCGTGCTTTCGTATCTGGTCTACGGCCCGTGGAAAGATCCGAATGGCTTTAACTTTCCGCAAACAATGACCTTTGAAAAGGCTACGCAAATTCCCAAGCTGTTTGCGGGTACGCGAATCAACATCGGTCTGTTGATCGCGCTCTTTGGAGTCGCCGGGATGTGGATCTATATGTTCCGCACTTACGGTGGATTTCAGTTGCAGGTGGGTGGACTGGCTCCAGCTGCGGCGCGGTATGCTGGTTTTTCGTCGCGTCGCGCCTTGTGGACAGCGCTTTTGGTTTCGGGCGGGGCGGCCGGACTTGCTGGTGCGCTTGAGGTCGCTGGGCCAATTGGGCAGCTCACGCCGTACGTGCCCGCCGGTTACGGCTTTGCGGCCATCATCGTTGCCTTCGTTGGGCGCTTGAATCCCATCGGCATCGTGTTTTCGGCAATCCTCATGAGCATGTTCTATATCGGTGGCGAGCTGGCGCAGTCGCGGCTTGGGCTGCCGAAATCGTTGACCGGCGTGTTTCAGGGATTGCTGCTGTTCACGCTCCTCGCGTGCGACACTTTGATCGCCTATCGAGTCGTCTGGAAGTCGGGCAACGTCAAGTCAGGGGCCAAATAAATGGAACAGTACGCATTACTGATCGCTGCGACGTTAAACGCGGGAACGGTGCTGGCCATCGCCGCACTGGGCCTGTTGATCAACGAGCGCTCTGGTATTGTGAACCTTGGCGCAGAAGGCATGATGCTTTGTGCTGCTATCGCCGGGTTTGCCACGGTTGTTCACACGGGCAGCGACTGGATCGGCTTTGGTGCGGGGATGCTTGCGGGCGGCGTGCTGGCTGCGATGTTTGGTTATCTGGTGATCTGGCTCAACACCAACCAGTTCGCCACTGGGTTGGCGCTCACACTCTTTGGCGCGGGCTTCTCGGCCTTCGCGGGCGTCAAATACGTGCAGGAAAAACTGCCGGAGCGCTCTAGTTTCTCCATCCCCGGTTTGAGCGACATTCCGCTGTTGGGCACCGCGTTGTTCAAGCAGCACCCGATGGTTTACTTCGCGATGGCGCTCACCGCTTTCATCATCTGGTTCCTGTTCAAAACCCGTTCCGGCCTAGTGTTGCGCTCGATTGGCGAATCGCCCGAGGCAGCACATTCGCTTGGCTACCCGGTACGCCGCATCCGTCTGGCGGCAGTGGTTGTCGGCGGCATGCTGTGCGGGTTGGCGGGCGCGTATCTCTCGATCATTTACACGCCGCTATGGGTGGAAGGCATGGTTTCCGGCAAAGGCTGGATCGCGCTGGCTTTAACGACGTTTGCGACCTGGCGTCCGTTGCGTGTGCTGTTCGGCGCGTATCTGTTTGGCGGTGTGACCATGTTGCAGTTTCACCTGCAGGGGCAAGGCGTGGAGATTCCGAGCCAGTTCCTGTCGATGACGCCGTACATCGCTACCATCGTCGTGCTGGCGCTCATCTCGCGGAATCCGGCACTTATTCGCATTAATATGCCAGCTTCAATCGGCAAGCCGTTCTATCCTGGCTCGTAGTTTGCACGAATCATGCTTACAATTTTTACTAACCTTTACTTTCAATGACATAGGGGATCTGGAATGAACTCGAAACGCACCTTGCTCGCAGCAGGTATCAGCGCAGCACTTTTGGCCACATTGGCCGGTTGTGGTAGCAAAAAGGAAGAGCCGAAAGCTGCCGCTCCAGCCGCAGCGCCTGCCGCTGCTGCCCCAGCCAAAGTTGAACCGCTTAAAGTGGCCTTCGCCTACGTCGGCCCAGTCGGCGACGGCGGCTGGACGTTTGCGCATGACAACGCACGTAAAGCTCTGGAAAAAGAACTCGGCGACAAGATCGTCACCTCGTTTGTGGAAAAAGTGCCGGAGAGCGCGGACGCAGAGCGCGTGTTTCGCGATCTCGCCGGTCAGGGCAACAAAGTCATTTTCGGGACCACTTTTGGCTACATGGAGCCCATGCTGAAAATCGCGCCTGACTTCAAGGACGTCAAATTCGAGCACGCGACGGGCTACAAAACTGCCGAGAACATGCGCACTTACGACAGCCGCACCTACGAAGGCGCCTACATGGCGGGCGTGATTGCAGGCAAGATGACGAAGACAAACACCATTGGTGTCGTCGGCTCAATACCTATTCCTGAAGTGATCCGCAACATCAACAGCTTTACGCTGGGCGCACAAAGCGTGAATCCAAAAGTCAAAACCAAAGTGGTGTGGGTTGGCGAGTGGTTTGCACCACCGAAAGAAACCGAAGCTGCCACCAGCT
>JAYWAQ010000554.1:0-3840 GCA_043782305.1 Burkholderiales bacterium | reverse complement strand
CACGTACGCCGCTAAATACGGTTGCACGACCACAGTCGCTCGCCGATGAAACATATCGCCAATTACTCATGCAACTTGAGATGGGGCTGTGGGTGGTTGGCAGTAAATTGCCGCCTGAAATGGCGTTGGCCGAATCGCTGGGCGTGTCGCGTCCGGTCGTTCGTGAGGCGCTGGCCCGGCTCAAGGCCGACGGTCGAATTGAAACGCGGCAAGGCTCGGGCGCCATCGTTGCGGATCGCAACAAGATCGCCGCGTTTCGTTTCGCCAAATCGGATGGCGTGGAAGAGGCCGCTGCGGCAGACATCGCCGAGCGTGAAATGCTGGAGTTGCGCCAGATCGTCGAGTCCGGCGCAGCCGAATTGGCTGCCAAGCGCCGCACAGACGCCGACGCCGCGGCGATACGCGCGGCGGTTGATGCGATGGACGGCGCTCTGGAAAAGCGTAGCGACGGTTCCGACGTGGACGACGCATTTCACAATGCGATTGCCGCCGCGACGCACAACGCGCAGCTCACAAAATTCGTCGAATTCGTCGGCGCGCACTTTTCGGCGTCGCGCAAAGCCACCTGGGACAAAACGGGTTACGGCGTTGGTATCACCGAAGTGGGTCAGGACGATCATCGCGCGATACTCAAGGCCATTGACAGCGGTGATGCCGCCAAGGCCAAACGACTGTCGCATGCGCATGTACAGCGCGCGATTGATCGGGTCAATCGCCGCATTGATGAGCGCGCAAACAAAGACGATAACGAGCGCGTCATTGAACAAGACAAGAAAGACTAATCATGCAATCCGCCAGCTTCTTCGAATCCCTCGCCGCGCTTCTTCCCGCAGAAAACTTGAAAGTTGCGGCCGAGGACATGCGTCCGTACGAATGTGACGGCCTCTCGATGTATCGCGCGCTGCCAAAGTGCGTCGCACTGCCTGAGGATGAGGCACAACTAGCGGCCGTGATGAAGCTCTGCCACATGCATCGCATTCCGGTTGTCGCTCGCGGCGCAGGAACGGGGCTCTCGGGTGGCGCGATGCCCAGTCCGGACGCTTTGCTCCTCTCCACCGCGAAGATGATGCGCCTCATTTCGGTTGAACCGCTTGCGTGCACAGCAGTTGTGCAGCCCGGATTTAGAAATCTAGCCATCAGCGAGGCCGTTTCCCAGTACGGCCTCTACTACGCACCCGATCCCTCATCGCAAATCGCCTGCACCATCGGCGGCAACGTCGCCGAGAATTCGGGCGGCGTGCATTGCCTCAAATACGGCCTCACCGTTCACAATATCCGCAAATTGCGCGTGGTGCTCATGACGGGTGGCATCGTCGAAATCGGCTCCGACGCGCTCGATTCGCCGGGTTACGATTTGCTCGCACTGATGATCGGCTCCGAAGGCCTGCTCGGTATCGTCACCGAAGTCACGGTCAAACTCACGCCAAAACCGCAGCTCGCGCAAGTCGCGCTCGCCTCATTCGCAAGCGTTGAAGCCGCGGGCGCAGCGGTCGGTCACATCATCGCCGAAGGCATCATCCCGGCTGGCCTTGAGATGATGGACAAAGTCGCAACCGAAGCGGTGGAAGGCTTTGTGCATGCGGGCTACGACCTGAACGCCGAAGCGATATTGCTGTGCGAAAGTGACGGCACGCCGGAAGAGGTGGCCGACGAAATGGCACGTGTGGCCGAGGTGTTGCGCAACGCAGGCGCGACCGACATCAAGGTTTCGCAAAACGAAGCAGAGCGACTGCGTTACTGGAGCGGCCGCAAAAATGCGTTTCCAGCAACGGGCCGAATTTCGCCGGATTATTACTGCATGGACGGCACGATTCCCCGCGCGCAACTGCCGCGTGTTTTGAATGTCATCGCGCAACTGTCGATCAAATACAACCTGCGCTGCGCCAACGTGTTTCATGCGGGCGACGGTAACCTGCATCCGCTCATCATGTTCGACGCAAATGTGCCAGGCGAGCTTGAACGTGCCGAAGAATTCGGCGCAGAGATACTTGAACTGTGTGTCGAAGTCGGCGGCACAATCACCGGTGAACACGGCGTCGGCGTGGAAAAAATCAATCAGATGTGCGTGCAATTTTCGCCGAAAGAATTGACGCGGATGCATGAGATCAAACACGCATTCGATGAGCATGCTCTGCTCAATCCCGGCAAAGCGGTGCCAACGCTTCATCGCTGTGCGGAGTTTGGCAAGATGCGAATTGGCAAGGGCAAACCGATGCCGTTTGCGGATTTGCCGAGGTTTTAGAGTTACGAGAATTCAGTCCCCTCTCCCCTTGCGGGAGAGGGCTAGGGTGAGGGGTAACGTGGCGTAAAAAGCCAAGTTGGTTACGCTGCTCACCAGCCCCCTCACCCCATCGCTCCCCGCGCGGGCGAGAGGGAAGAACTAGGAGAAATATTGATGTTGACCTTCGAGCGCCCAAGCGAAACTGCGATAAACACGACGGTTGGGGCATTACAAACCGCCTATGGCGACCGCGCAGTAACCACCCAAGCCGTGCGCGAACACCACAGCCACGGTGAAGGCATGCAGGACGCGGCGCTCCCCGACGTCGTCGTCTTCCCCGAAACCAACGAAGAAATCGCCAGCATCCTGAAGCTCTGCAATCAGGCGCGAATTCCTGTGATTGCATACGGCACGGGAACCTCGCTGGAGGGCCATTTGAAAGCGCTCTACGGCGGCGTTTGCCTTGATCTTTCGCGCATGACCAAAGTGCTCGAAATCAACTCTGAAGACCTCGACTGCCGCGTTCAGGCAGGCGTCACACGCGAACAACTAAACGCTGACATTCGCCACACTGGTTTGTTCTTCCCGATTGATCCGGGCGCGAACGCCAGCATCGGTGGCATGAGCGCCACGCGCGCCAGCGGAACCAACGCCGTGCGTTACGGCACGATGCGTGAAAACGTGCTGGGACTGACGGTCATCACGCCAGACGGCCGAATCATCAAGACTGGAACTCGGGCTCGCAAATCAAGCGCTGGCTACGACCTCACGCGGCTCTACATTGGCTCCGAGGGGACGCTCGGCATCATCACCGAAATCCAGTTGAAACTCTACGGCGTGCCCGAGCGCATCAGCGCAGCGGTTTGTCAATTTGCCGACTTGCACGGCGCGGTGAACACCGTGATCACCGCGATGCAGCTGGGCATTCCGATGGCTCGTATTGAACTGCTGGATGACATGCAAATGCAGGCCTGCATCAAGTACAGCAAGCTCGAAGGTCTGGAGCCGAAGCCTACGCTGTTCATGGAATTTCACGGCACTGATGCCTACGTGAGCGAGCAGATTGAGCAGATGAAATCGATTACCGCTGACTACGGTGGTAGCGACTATCGCTTCGCCGACAAGCCAGAGGATCGAAGCAAGTTGTGGAAGGCGCGGCACGATGTGTATTGGGCGGGCATGAGCTTTGTTCCGGGTAAGCAGTGCTTCGCCACCGACACCTGCGTGCCGATATCGCGACTCGCCGATTGCATCACCGAGGCCAAACGCATCGCGGATGCCAGTGGCCTGATCTGCATGATTGTCGGGCACGTCGGCGATGGCAATTTTCATGTGCAAATCACGTTCGATCCAAACAACGCGGACGAGCATCAACGCGCTGACGCTGCTGCGTCGCGAATCGCATTGGTCGCCATCGAAATGGGCGGCACCTGCACTGGTGAGCATGGCATCGGCATTCACAAACTGGACGCGCTCAAAGCGGAACATGGGGAAGGTGTGGACGTCATGCGCACCATCAAACAGGCGCTCGATCCGCACAACATCATGAATCCCGGAAAGACGATTCCGATGCAGTAGTTGCTCGCTCCTGTCCCGCACTACGGGAGCGGGAACCAGAC
>JAYWAQ010000553.1:0-10625 GCA_043782305.1 Burkholderiales bacterium | reverse complement strand
CCCAGATGCGCGCATCCGGCCGCGCCAACATGAGTTTTCAGCAATTCGCCTATTGGGATCTGATGACTGCCGCGGGCACCAACGTTCGGGGCGCGCTGCAGCATCAGCAAAACCAGTTCGCAGGCATGCAGCGCGCCAACGCCACTGTGCAACAAGGCCATGCGAGCTACAACGCAGGCTGGGCGCAAAACAGCGCAAGGCAATCGGCAGCGGTGGCGAACTACACAAACCAGGCGATTCGCGGCGTCAGCCCCTACGTCGATTCATCGGGCCGCAAGACCATGCTGCCGCATTACCTTGGGGAAGGCCAAACGTACCAAAGTGGTGGCAACACCTATGCGCAGGACGCTCAGGGCACCTACTACCGCCAGCAGAATAACGGTTGGGTGCGGATGGATGCGGCGCAGCGTTGAGCGCATTTGAATCAAGGACGATTTCAGGCATCGATTGGGTTTGGACTTACTGTTCGCGTTCGAACAGTCGCCAACGTCCGAGACACATATGCGGCGTTGTCCGACATCGCTTCGCTTAGTTGGAAACTAACGTTGACTCCATCGACTAGACACACTTTTGTGTATTCCGTCGGTCGAAATGGAGTTGACCATGCATCAAACTCTCCTTGAACATCACGCTTCACGTTTTCGCAACGGAGACGAGCGCACGTGCAGATTTGCGACTGGTATGGCAAGGCGATTGCAGCGCTTAGCTGCGCTGGTTTGGGGTGCACTGGGCATGTGTGTGTTTGCGGTCGACGCCAATGTCCAAATGCTGGATGGGCGCAATGCGATTGTTCAGCCGTACTTGGGGAAGCAGGCAGAAAAATTAGTGCCAATGTCCGACAACAGCCTGACCTCCATTGAGCCTGCTGCGGGTCTTCGGCAAGCGCCATTCTTTACTGCGAGCGAATCGACGCAATGCCGGGAGAAGCCGTATCGCTTTTGTCGCGACCTTGCGCAGACCGAATTTCGGCTGACTTCGCTTCGGTTCATGGTGCCGGAAGTGCCGGGGCTCGCACCCAAAAGCTTGACGATACGCCGCAACAGCGTGATTGCGAACTACACTTTTCGCTGACGTTCCTCGGCAAAATGCGATCAGGCTGCGACAGGGTTTGATTGGGCGACAGCGGTCGGCTGCGGGTCGCGTGCCGGCAAAAAGAACACGGCCACAGTCGTTAGCGTCGCAATCACGGCCATGGTCAGCAAGAGCGTGGTGAAACCACTCGCCTTCACGAACGGCCCAAGAATCCAAACGGCCACCGACGAAATGCCAAAGCTCACCGCGAGACGCAGACCCGCGACGCGCGAGCGCATGCTGTCGTCCACGAAGCGCGCGATGATGGCGTCAGTGAATGGAATCGCACCGAATACGAACGTCATGTAGGCCACGGCGAACACATAAAACATCCAGCCGCTGGCATTGGCCGCAAGCACAAAGCACAGCACTTGTGCCGCGACAATCGGCAGGAAAATTCGCTTGAGTGGAAAGCGGTCAATCAGCTGGCCGACGATCACCTGCGCGAGCGACGCGATGGCGTACACACCAGCGAGCAGTAGACCAAGCTGTGCCGGATCGCTGGCAATGTTCGAGACGCGCTCACGCAGCAATTCGCCGTTGCCATTGGTCGTGAAATTGAAAATCAGGCTGCCCAACGTAGTGGTGCAGGTGTGCACAGCAAACACGCGCACCGCCGTCGCGCGATCAACCTGCAATGGCGTGCCACTCTTTCTTTTGGCGGGAGACGCAGTTTCCTGCGGCACTTTCATCGCGAAATAAGCGCCGAGCAAGAGCGCAAAAATTCCGGGCACCACAAACGCCGCGCGCCAGCCAACATGCTTCACTAAAAAGCCAGTCAACAACGCGGCCACCGCGATGCCCAGATTGCCGGCAAGTCCGTTGACTCCGATCACAGCGCCCGCTTTCGGCGCGCCCTGCAACAGCATCGGAATGCCTACCGGGTGATAGATCGCCGAGAACGCGCCCATCAGCGTCAGCGCGATTCCAATTTGCAGCGGTGATTGCGTAAATGCCACCAGAATCAGCGACACGCCCATGCCGAAAAAATACACCAGCATCATGGCGCGCCGCCCCCACAGGTCGCCGTAGCGGCCCGCTGGCAAGGACGCGATGCCGAACATCACGAATGCGCCAGTGGCGTAGGGCATCAAGTCTTCCCAGCGCGCAACGCCGAAATCAAGCGCGATGGCGCTCACGGCGGTGGCAAAAATCAACAGCGCCAGATGGTCAATGGCGTGCGCGAAGTAGAGCAGAAGGCGTGTGGTCATGGTTAAAGCTTATTGCATTGCTGAATGCATCGCGTGCTAAAGATTCGTTTCCGTCGCGCAATGCCTACAACGATTGCAGCCGATGCTGAAGCGGCCAAAGCGCCGGATCAATTTTCATGGCCAGAATAAATCGTGCGCGCGCACCACTGGCATTGCCCTGGCGCAACATCAGTTCGCCCTGCGCCGCGTGAACCGCACCGATCTGAGGATGCCACGTCGCAAGGCTGTTGATCCCTTGTGCATGCGGCTCATGGCCCTGCGCGCGCATGCCGAGGCGTGCGATGTACGCTTGTCCGATTGGTTCGGTCAGGGCGATGCCCGTGTTGACCAATGATTTCTGCGTAGCCACCATGTCATCAACGAGCAAATGCAGTTCAGCGAGTTCGCGCGCAAAGCTGTGTTCATTGGCCCAACTGGACAACGTATTGATCGCCGCAGCAGGGCCGTCGGTCAGGAGTTGCGCCATCGCCAGCGCACGCCGGTTGCCTTCGCTGATTGATGCGCCAGGTGCGAGCTCAATCACGCGCTCTTGCTGGTTTTGCCGATGCGCCAGGTCAAGGAGTGCGTCGCGATCTGCGGTCGTCAAGTCGGGCAACGCACCGAGTTGCGTGGCTGCGGAATTGGCGGTAGTGAGATCGCCGTCGGCGAGCGCCACCCGTAGCTGCGCGAGGTGCGTGGCATGCGCGGCGGGGGCGATGCGTTGCATCTGCTTGAGTGCGGCATGTGCGGCACCCAATTCACTCCGCGCCAACGTCGTTTGCACGCGATCAGCGTGACTCTCCAGCAGCGCCAAAGCCTGCACCGACAAATCGGCCTCGGTCTTTGCCTCGACGACTTGCGTCTCTGCCAACGACTGTGCGATCTCGCGAAACTTCGGCAAAATCGCGAGCCCGAGGCAGGCGAGCGCCGGAAAGAACAGCGCGATGTAGGTGCTACCGCCGCGTGCGGTCACTGCGATCTTCGGTACAGCGAGCACGAACAGCGCGGCGGCGACCGCCCAAATCGCCGCGACTGCCGCGCCGCTCGACCAGCGTCGAGTTTGTGCGGGAGCCGGCCACAGCTGATGCATTGCCAGCATGCCGAGCGCGAGGCCGGGCAGCCCGCCTGCACCCGAGGCCACGTTAGCCAGAGCGCGCGTCGGGTCAGCCAGCGGACTCAACAACGCCGGCGCGGCGATCAGCCCCTGCGACACCGCCGCGATGAATAGCACCGGAACGGCAACCAACGCTGCCCCCGCAGGGATCACGGGAAGCTTCCGCGTCGTTGGTAGCTGTGCGGCGCACAACATCATGGCGGGCACCAATGCCACGGCGGCCACCAGCGAAGACAGGACCACGCAAACACCAGCCGCTGCCACGGCCAGCGCCCAGCGCTGCGTGCTGGTCAACGACAGTGGTTGCGGCGGATCAATCAGCAGCAGCGCGATCACGGCGGCGATTCCCGCCCCGATGGGCACCGACCAGCCCGGCCAGCGATTGGCGAGCACAGTGGCGGCAACCGTGAGCACGGCGAGGGCAACTGCGGTTGTTTTGAGCGCGACGGCACGGTCTGCCGGGACGCGTCGAAAAATCAATACGGTTACGACAACGCTTACCGCGCAGATGATGGCAAGCCACAGCGCGAGCGGCAACAGGCGGTTCGCGGATTCGTTGGGTGTGATGACACTACCGTCAGCTTTGAACCACGCCATCGACAACAAGCGCATTGCCCCTGCCGGGTTGGCGGGCACCAGCTCGATGCCGGTAACCACCGCACCGGTCGGACCATCGCTGCCGCCCGTGTTCTCAAAACCGAGCGCGATTTGCGTCACGTTTTCGCGCCAGCGTGGATGCCCCGAAAGCAGCACAAACGAGGTTTGCGGGTCAACGCCTGCTGCCAGACTCGCTGTCGCAGCTGCGGGCCGATTGATATTTTGCGTAGACAGCCAACCGAGCTGGAACTTGGCGTTGCCGGACACGTCTTCGGTCGCCATCGTGACGGCGAGCACCTCTCGCGCAGGAATATTGAGCCCTCGCACTTGCGCGACCGCAGCGCCACGGGACGCGTCAAATTTGATGGGTGAGGATGCGTTGCTGCCCGTCAACTGCGCGTTGACTGCCGGCGCGAGGGTGAGGGCGGTGTCGACGCTACTGGCCCGCAACGCGCCGAGCAGCGCCATCTGGGCGATCAACGCAAAGAACGTCACCACAGCGACCACGGCAACCGCCGTAATTGACGTCGCGCGGGTGTTCATCGTGCACCCCGTTGCCGGGAAACCGTGGTGCGAGGCCGCGCCGCGTCATTGATAATCATGCAAGAGCGAAAATTTTTCATCAGCCCGCATTTTCGCATTTCCGGTGTACTTCAATGAATTTTGACCCTGACGACGACTACCCGCGTGTAGCGAGCCGACGCCGCGCGCTGCAGGCTGCCGCGAGCCTCGGCATGCTGCCGCTCACTGCGGCGATTCCAGCGGCGCACGCGGCAACGCTCGCATTTGCGCCTGCGTGCTTTGACGTGCAGGATGATCGCGCGCTGATCTGGCTCTCGGCAAACGAGCACGCGAAACTGCATGTGCGTTGGGGCGTCGCGGCGGACGCATTGAAAGAGCGAAGCGCCGAGCACATTCTCGACATCGGCAGTGATTTCACAGGACATGTCGCGATCTCCGGTTTGCCGCTAGGCGCGACGGTGCATTACCGCGTGTTTTCGGGAGACACAGCAGCATCCGAATTGTGTCGATTCAATACCAGGCGTTTAGCCGGGCAAAGCTTCTCGATTGCATTCTCCGGCGACATGCAGGAGACGTATAGGCCGTTTCGTATTTTCGATGTGATGGCGGCCGCGAAGCCTGACTATTTCGTGCATTTAGGTGACACGGTTTATGCCGATTCGCCGAGACGCGATTTCGCACCCACGCAGCGCCACTACCGCATGAAGCACGCCCGCGTTCGCGCTGATCGACCGCTGCAATCCTTCATGTCGCAACGCGCGAATTTTGTCATCTGGGACGACCACGAAATTGAAAACGACGCGCATGGCGGCATGGCGCAATTGCCCGTCGCAGAGGCTGTGTTTCGTGAGTATTGGCCGTGCGCCAGTGTTGATGCGACCGGGCTTTATCGCGCAATGACCTTGTCACCCGCTGTTGATCTGATCATCGTCGACACGCGGCGTTTTCGCAGCGTGCAGGCGATGGTAGATGGCCCGGAAAAAACAATGCTTGGCACCCGGCAAAAAGAGTGGTTTCTCGACACGCTCAAGCGTTCAAAAGCCACCTTCAAAATCGTCGCAACCTCAGTGCCATTTCACGGCGGAAGTCATGACGCTTGGGGTAACTACAAAACCGAGCGCGACGAGATTGTTGATTTCCTGAAACGCGAAAAAATTCGCAACGTCGTCATGATTTCCGCCGACTATCACTTTGCCCGCGACTGGAGCAACAAACGCACGGGCATTCACGAATTTATGGCCGGACCGCTCGCCACATTCCGCGCGTTCGACCGCACACCGGAAATCCGTGAGCGTCACAGCAAAGGCCCGCATTTCGTCTTTGGCGATGATTTCAATTTTGGGCTGCTGTCGTATGAAGCGAGCACAAACAGCTTGCGCGTCAGCTATCAGGACAGCAAGGGAAAAACGCTGTTTGAAACCTTGATTTCTGCGGCGTAATTTATGACTCTATCACGCTATGGCTTTTTCGTTAAAGCCATACTGCATTGGGGCTAGCGTTTATTTATGGCTTAAGTCGACTTTGGAGCTTTCGCGCAGCTAGCCCAAGACAAATGGTGCTTCTGCGTAAAAGTTGATCTGGATTTTGAGCTACAAATCAAGCGTATGAATCACCGCCTTTGCGTGGGTGTCGCTAAGCCCAGAGCTTGGTGCGCGACAGCCGCTTCGCATTGGCCACTGCACGCTGATGTACGGGAGCCATGCCTTTGCCGAGCACGCCGAGCGCTGCGTTTTGGATCTGCGCAGACATTGCGCTCATCGACATTTTTTCAGTCATTGATGGCGACCAGAATGCACGGAAAAAGGACATCGACAGAGCCTGACTTGCGCGCATCGACTGCAACGTCATCGCCTGCCACGATTCGAGAAAAGCGGCCGATTTTTCGCTGCTCATGAGATCGAATTCTTCGCGATCACGCGCAGACGGCGTGTGACCCGCCAGCGCCATGCGCGCCACGCGATGTGCCACAACTTGTGGCACGGCCATCGTCAATTCTGCGGCTCGTGCCGCAAGGAGTTTGCTGCTGCGGGTGTGTCGATAAAACATGGGCGTTCCGGTTGGAGGAGGGACAGAGCGCATCACTTGTGCGCTCATTTAATCTGTTACACGCAAAGCATAAGCCAGCGCGACGAGCAATGCTGTAGGACGGACGCCCGACGGGTGATTCACCCCGAATAGCGCCCCGGTCAGAATCCGATGCTCCGCGCAAACTTCACGTCCGGTTTCACCTTGTGCTCCTGCTCCAGCTGCGCAAGAAACTCCTCCGGCGTCATGGTCTCGTCGAGCAACGTGATTTGACGCTTGACCGCTGCGAAATCGCCGGGCGTGAGTATTTGCAGTTTGTTCAATCGCTCGCAAAACCCGCCAGTGAGATTCGCGGCATTGCCTTCCAGCGCCTCGGTCACAAACATCTTCTCGCGCTGTTCGCGCGTGAGTGGCTTGAACTGAATCTTGAACGTGAAGCGCCGTAGCGCCGCCTCGTCGATGCGATCAAACAGATTTGTTGTGCAGATGAACACGCCTTTGAACCGCTCCATGCCTTGCAGCATCTCGTTGACTTCGGTGACTTCGTAGCTGCGTTGCGCCAGCGCCCGGTTTTGCAGGAAGCTGTCAGCTTCATCAAGCAGGAGGACGGCCTTTTCCTGCTCCGCCTCCTTGAACATGGCCGCCATGTTCTGCTCGGTCTCGCCGACGTACTTGCTCATCAAATCGCTTGCTTTTTTGATGATGAGCGGGCGTTCGATGGACTTGGCGATATGCTCACCGAGCGCGGTTTTTCCGGTGCCGGGCAGACCGAAGAAACAGAGCGAGCCATTGCCCTTGTTCTTCAACGCATTCACGATTTTTTCAATCGGGTGGCGCGTTTCGATATTCAAAAGTGACAAGTCGTAGGTCGTCACCAGCGGACGATATTGCGACTTGTCGGCTTCCTCTTTGTTACCCAGCGCTTCGTCGCTGCGATCAAGTTGTTTGAGCATCAAGGCTTCAACGCTCGCCTCAATGTCGCCTTCAACGCGACCATGAGTTAGCTGCGCAAAGCGAGCGGCAGCGTGGATTTGCGCGGGCGTCAAGGTGCGACGCGTCGCGAGCTTTTCGACAAACTCATCGCTGACGTCAAGGCCGGCAAGATGCTTTTTCGTGATGTTCGCGCGCACATTCTGCGGTGGGTTTTTCAGTTCGAGATGGAATTGAAAACGACGGCGATACGCCGGATCGATCTGGTTGATCGAATTGGAAATCCAGATTGTCGGCACCGGATTGTTCTCAAGCGTCTGGTTCACCCAGGCTTTGCCGTTCACGCTGCCTCGATGCTGCTCGTCGGAGAGAAACATATTGAGCATTTCCGATGGATTGCTCGGAAATACGTCTTCCACCTCATCGAACAGAAGTGCCGTGTTATCGCGACCTTTCAGGAAGGACTGCGACACCTGCAACGAGCGATACCGCTCTTTGCCACTCAAACTTTGCCCCTCGCGATCAAAGCATTCCACTTCGTACAGCTCGGCCCCAGACAGCGCCGTGATGACTTTCGCAAACTCTGTTTTTCCCGTGCCCGGTGCGCCGTAAATCAATACGTTCACACCCTTTTCTTTGCGTTCAGTCGCGCTCTTGAGTAGGGCCGCGAGGTAGCGTGCGTCGGCCTCCACATGCGGGTAGTCGCTGATGGTGAGCTCCGACGGCTTGGCCGGTTTGGTGAACGCAGACATCATCGCACTTTCGGACTCATACGCTTCGAGGAGTATTGGCAACAAGCGATCAGACAACCGCATCAAATCGCCCAGATCGGTGATGTTGTGTTCTGCGATGGGTGTGTCGATCAGCGCGAGCGATTCAAGGCGCCCGCCCGGTTTCAACGCAACCGCGATGTCATTTGGCGACACTTTTGCGACCTCACCAAGCATCGCGTGCGCTTCACCCGCGCTAGCCGCTTTGCAATCGACCAGCACCGGGCGCAAATCGCGCGTGCACTTCGCGAGCGCGGCGCATTGAATAAGCGTGCGCTCGGCAGCGGTGAGCGAGAGCACTTTCGCAAGCATGCCAATGTTTTCGCTCAGGCGAACGGGCGTGTCGCGCGTTAGCTTTTCCAGCGCATCTACGGTGCTCTGAAACAGCGCGAGCAAATCCTTGGCGTTCTGCTTGCAGAATTCGTCCAGGTAGTAGAAGAGCGTCGTGTCGTCGTAGGTGCCGTTCCACACGCCGTGCCGCGCGATGAACTCCTCTGGTGAGAGCTTGCCAACGCCAGCCCATGCAGGCATCTCGGCGCAACGATGACCAAGAAAATGCTGCACTTTTTGCGCGATGGAGACCGGCCACACCAGATGCCGCGCCGAGAGCGTCATCACGTCATTGATGTCACGGCGCAGATTAAATTTCGGGCCAAGCGACAGGATGAGTTTGAGTGCAAATAGTGAAGATAGCCGGTCAATAGGCGCGGCAAAGCGCGAGTGTGGTGACGAAATCATCAGGGCGCTATCGATCAAATCAGACATGAAATTCCCCTCGCGATGGGTACGTGAGCGCGGGCCGCGCTTTCGTCCACTTCGGCGACACTGTAACGCAGTCGTCGCAGCTTCGGTGGACAGATCGACTTACAATCCGCGCGCCCATCGGAAATCGTGCTTTTATGTCTCGCGTCGCCTCGCTTCTGCTAATTTTTGTCTCTGCGTTCGCATTCGCGGAATACCCGGATCGTCCGATCAAGTTGATCGTTCCGTTCGCGGCGGGCGCAGGCACCGACGCCGTGGCCCGGTTCACGGCGCAAAAGCTCGAAGGACAATTGAAGCAGCACGTGGTCGTGGAAAACCGCGTCGGTGCGAGCGGTGCCATCGGCACGCAGGCCGTCGCCAACGCAGCGCCGGACGGGTACACGCTCTTGTTCGTGGCGTCGCCCTTCACCACCGTTGCTGCCGCGACGCCAGCCACCGCCAATTACGACCCAGTCAAACAATTTGCGCCCATCGCGCTGATCGCGGCGGGGCCGCTGGTCTGGATAGCGAATGCGCAGGCACCACTCACCACCATCCGCGAAATGATTACCTACGCCAAAGCCAATCCCGGCAAGCTGACGTACGGCAGTGCAGGCACTGGGGGCGTTAACCATCTGGCGCTCGAGCTGTTCAAACTCAAAACCGGGACCGAAATCCTGCATGTTCCGTATAAAGGAATTGCGCCCGCCATGACCGATTTGCTGGGTGGATCGATCATGACGCTCACCGGTACGATTCCCGCCGTGTTGCCCTATGTCAAATCGGGCAAGGCGCGCGCAATGGCGGTCACCGGTGACAAGCGATCGCCACTGATGCCCGACGTGCCGACGATGAAAGAAACGGGTGCCAATGGCACGGAGGTTTACAACTACTGGGGGCTGGCCGCGCCGGTGGGTACGCCGACCGCCATCGTGCAGCGACTGAATGCTGAAGTTCAGAAATTTCTCGCGCAGAAAGACGTACAGGAACGTCTTGCGGCCGACGGAGTGGACCTGACGCCCGGCGGGCCGGAGCGTTTGGCCACATTCATTGCGAACGATTACAACGGCTGGAAGAAGCTCGTTAACGACGCGAAATTGCAGTTCGAATAGGGCGTTACAGGCTCCGTGGTCCGATCACGTCAATGCGCTCACCGCATGCTCTTTAAGCGCAACTAACGGAATAATATCCAAAGCTTTTTCATGCGTCGCTTCGAGCGCAACTTGAGGCGCACAGCCAACGCCGTAGGCCTCAAGCCAGCGTGCAGCACACAAGCACCAGCGATCACCGGGCTGCAAACCGGGAAACCCCCACATGGGAGCCGGCGTTGACAAGTCATTGCCGCGCGATTTGCTGAAGGTGAGAAATTCTGCCGTCATGACCGCGCAGACAGTGTGCGAGCCGGTGTCTTGGCGACCGGTTTCGCAACAACCCGTGCGCATGAATCCGGTCAGCGGATCATGACTGCAATCCTGAATCGGCGCGCCGAGTACGTTTAAACCACGAAAAGACATGCTTGAACACCTATGCAAACAGCGTGTTCACGATTGTAGGGCGCAGCGGATCCGCCGCGCCGTCGATGCACGTTGCGGCACACGTGCTGCGCCTTCGTGGATTACTGGGCGCCGCCTTCGGTGCGCCGGAACGACATGTTGTCGGTCATTG
>JAYWAQ010000552.1:0-3844 GCA_043782305.1 Burkholderiales bacterium | reverse complement strand
AGAAGAATTCGCCGTTATTGGTAAGCGCAGTCAACAGCGCCCGATGCAATCCTTCGACCAGCACTTTGACGGTGCCATCGGGCAGTTTGAGCATTTGCAGCACGGTGGCAACGCAGCCCGTGTCGTACAAATCCTCAGGCGAGGGATCGTCCTTGGCGGCAGATTTCTGCGCGACCAAAAGGATGTGCTTGCCACTCTCCATCGCGACTTCGAGGGCCTTGATGGACTTTGGACGGCCCACAAACAGTGGGATGACCATGTGCGGAAACACGACAACGTCGCGTAGCGGCAGCAATGGATAGGACAGGATGTTGGGGACGTCAGCGCTAATGTCGGACATGGCAAACTTTCATATCATCGTGCGAACCGCGCAATATGCGCAATGTGTTCGAGTCACACATTGCACCTGCGGCTGAGATGACTCAGGCAGCTTTGCTCGGTTCGCTGTAAATCAGTAAGGGACGGGAATTAGTCTCGACCGTGTTTTCGTCAATGACCACGCGTTCGAGGTTATTGAGCGACGGTAAGTCATACATGATGTCAAGCAGCAAGGATTCAACAATGGATCGTAGTCCGCGTGCGCCGGTACGGCGTTTTATCGCGCGCTTGGCAATGGCGGCAAGTGCACTTTCACGCACCTCAAGATCGACGTTCTCAAGGCGAAACATCTTCTGATACTGCTTCATGAGCGCATTTTTCGGGCGCACAAGAATATCAATCAACGCAGCCTCATTCAGTTCGTCGAGCGTCGCCAATACAGGCAAACGGCCCACTAGCTCCGGGATCAGGCCGAATCGAATCAAATCGTCAGGTTCGGTATCACGCAACAATGCACTGATGGAGCTGCGGTCATCAGGTGAAACCACTTCGGCTCCGAAACCGATCCCGGTTTTCGCGGAGCGTTGCCGGATTACGCGATCAAGCCCCTCAAAGGCCCCTCCGACGATGAACAGTATATTCGCCGTATTGACGGTTACGAACTCCTGATTAGGATGCTTGCGCCCGCCCTGAGGCGGCACAGAAGCGTTGGTGCCTTCAATCAGTTTCAGCAGCGCCTGCTGCACGCCTTCGCCCGAAACGTCACGAGTAATCGACGGGTTCTCACCCTTGCGCGAAATCTTGTCGATTTCATCGATATAGACAATGCCGCGCTGGGCACGCTCGACGTCATATTCGCAAGTCTGCAAAAGCTTTTGAATAATGTTCTCGACATCTTCGCCAACGTAGCCGGCTTCAGTCAATGTCGTCGCATCTGCGATCACGAACGGCACGTCCAGCAAGCGCGCTAGCGTTTGCGCAAGCAGCGTTTTGCCGGAGCCCGTGGGCCCCACTAAAAGAATGTTGCTCTTGGCGAGTTCGACGTCGTTATCTTTGAGATTCGCGTCAATCCGCTTGAAATGGTTGTACACCGCCACCGACAGGATTTTTTTTGCGTGCTCCTGACCGATTACATACTGATCCAGCTTTTCGCGAATCTCATGTGGCGTGGGCAGGCGCTTGGAGCCAACGCGCTCAACGGTTTCGGCCTGAACTTCTTCCTTGATGATGTCGTTGCACAGGTCAATACACTCATCGCAGATGAATACCGACGGGCCAGCAATCAGCTTGCGGACTTCATGCTGGCTCTTGCCGCAAAACGAACAATAAAGGAGCTTGTCGCTCGTAGACTTCTCGGCCATAAGGGTAATTTAATCAGCGTGACCGGCACGCGTTCGTGCCAGTGTAGCGCTTTGTGCACGGCAAAGGAGTTAAGAAAAGCGACCTAATCGACGACGAAATGATCGCACGCAATCGCTGCAACCGGTCGACTCGTGAAACGTCAGGCGCTTTCAGCGCGAGAAGACGCCAGAACGCGATCCACCAAACCGAATTCCACCGCCTCTTCGGCAGTCAGGAAATTATCCCGGTCAGAGGCTTTGTCCACATCTTCTATCGAGCGGCCCGAGAAGTCCGCCATATGTTGGTTGTAACGCTTTTTCAGTCGCACAATGTAGTTTGCGTGACGCTCAATGTCTGACACCTGGCCCGAGAAACCACCGGACGGCTGGTGAATCATCACGGTCGAGTTCGGCAGCGCGAAACGCTTCCCCTTAGCACCTGCCGATAGCAGGAACGCGCCCATCGAAGCCGCCATACCGACGCACAACGTGCTGACGTCAGGTTTGATAAATCGCATCGTGTCAAAAATCGCCATCCCGGCCGAAACTGATCCGCCTGGAGAATTGATGTAGAAACTGATGTCCTTGTCCGGATTTTCCGATTCGAGGAACAACAACTGCGCCACGATCAGGTTCGCAGTTTCGTCGGTGACGGGCCCAACCAAAAAGATGACTCGCTCTTTCAGGAGGCGCGAATAAATGTCGAAAGCACGCTCGCCACGCCCACTCTGCTCAATCACCATCGGCACGAGTCCCAATCCTTGGGGTGCGCTATTGCCGAAAGTTTCGCCAAACCCGCCAACCATTGCGCTAGGGGGATTCCAGTTCGTCATGATGAGTCCTTTTGCTTGTGCTTGCTCGCAGCTCAATGGAAGAGCCGCGCTTCGTTCGCATGATACGTCTTGTTCTCCACGATTATCCGTGGTCGGACGAACCCGATTCTGTCAGGCTCACCCACAGCAGAAGGGTGGTGCCGCCACGCGCGATTTCAAGGGGCGCAGAGAAACGTCGGCCTGTACAGCTCGCGAGCTCCTTACGCCACGCGCTACGCGGGCTGCTGACCAATCAGATCAGCAAACGGAAGCGCCTTGTCGGTCGTCTTCGCGACTTTGAGCACATGATCAACTACGTTTTGCTCCAGAGCAATCGCCTCGAACTCTGACAGGCGACGCTGATCCTGGTAGTACCAGGCCACGACTTGCTCTGGTTTCTCGTAGCTTTGTGCCTGCTCGTCGAGCAACGCGCGCACCTGTTGTGGCGACACTTGCAGATTGTTGCGGCGAACCAGCTCGCCCACGATCAGGCCCATGGCAACCCGCTCGGAGGCGGCTGGCTCAAAAGTGGATGGCGACATCGCTTCATCAGCCTTTCCGCCGCGCGATTTGTAATCTTCCGTTGCTGCGGTCGCCATACGCTCTGCTTCTGCCGCGATCAGCGCCTTGGGCACTTCAAGCGTTGAGTGCGAACGCAAACCGGCGAACACCTGATCACGAATTTTCTGGAACACGCGGCGCTTACGCTCAAGTTCAAGGTTGCCACGTACTTCTTTTTTCAAGCCGTCGATATTGCCGTCAGCGATGCCGAAGGCCTTTGCAAATTCGGTATCAATCGCAGGCAGAATCGGGCGAGCGACTTCTTTGGCATTCAGCGTAAACGTAGCCGTTTTTCCAGCGACGTCTTTGCCAAAATAATCCGCTGGGAACGCCAGCGTAAAGGTCTTGCTTTCGCCTTTTTTAAGGCCTTGCGCGGCGGCTTCGAACTCGGGCAGCATGCGACGTTCGCCAAGAATCATCGTGAAATCTTTAGCCGAACCACCGTCAAACGCGACGCCGTCGATCTCGCCGTTGAAATCAACGATCAGGCGGTCACCTTCTTCACTCGTTTCGTCTTTAGCTTCGTAGCGAACGCGCTGTTTGCGCAACGTTTCCAGCGTGCGAGCGACGTCTTCATCGGTGACTTCCACCACCGGGCGCTCAATTTCAAGCGCCGAGAAATCGGCAAAGCTCACATCGGGGAAAACTTCGAACGTGGCAACGAATTGATAGTCGTTGACGTTTTCGGCGTCGGCTTTGGGTTCAATCCTGGGGTAACCCGCAACGCGCAACTGATTTTCGTCGACGACAGCGCCAAAGCTCTTGTTCACGGCGTCCGAGAAAACCTCCGAGCGCACCTGCGGGCCATACGTC
>JAYWAQ010000551.1:0-3849 GCA_043782305.1 Burkholderiales bacterium | reverse complement strand
GATCATCATCTCGGGCTCCAGCGAGCCTTCGATATGCAGATGAAGTTCGGCTTTCGGGAGACGCGCGATGAAATCGTCAGTCGACGCGCGGTCTTTGTTGAGGAGGTCGGAAAATGAGGTCATGGACGGAAGTTTATTCCGCTCTCGCGCTTTGCGCTACCCGCGCGAAACGCCGCTACAGGTCAATCTTTGCCGCTCGAACCACTTTGTCGATGCGCGCAGTGTCTGCCGCGATAAACGCCTTCGCCGTCGCTGTGGCGCGGTCGGCGGTTTGCGCCATGAGCGTTACGCCGGCGTCGGCCAATTTCGCTTTCACGTCCGCTGAAGCGAGCACTTGCGCGAGCGCAGAGTTTAGTCGTTTCATCACGGGCTCAGGCGTTGCAGCGGGTGCGAATAGGCCGAACCATGAGCTGATATCGACGCCTTCGAGCGCTTTCGTTTCGCTGAGTGCCGGAATGTCCGGCGCGACAGCGTTGCGCCTCGTTTCCGTGATCCCGTACGCCCGCATGGCGCCGCTTTTAATGTGCGGCAGGGCGGAGGAGAGCACAAACACGCCGAGCTCGATATTGCCGCCGAGGAGGTCGCTGACCATCGCGCCTGCGCCCTTATACGGGACATGCAGGATTTTGATGCCAGCTTGCTGATTCACCATTTCGCCCGCGACATGCAGCGCGGTACCGACGCCGGAGCTGGCAAACGCGAGTTTGTTGCCGGGCTGACGGGCGTAAGCGATCAGTTCGTCCGCAGTCTTCGGCCCGAGGTTCGCGCGCCCGACCAGCACCATCGGCTGCGAACCGATCAGACCGACCGGTAACAAGTCCTTTTGCGGCTCGTAGCGCACGGCTTTATTGACGAGTTTGGCGATCACCACTTCGTTGTTGGCACCCAGCAGCAAGGTGTAACCATCGGCCGTGGCGTTGACCATTTTTTGCGCGGCAAGCGCTCCGCCTGCGCCACCGAGATTTTCGATGACGACCGGCTGACCGAGCGCCTCGGCGAGCTTGGGCGCGACGGTACGCGCTACCAGATCGGTGCTGCCGCCGGGCGGATAACCCACCAGCAACGTGATCGCCTTGCCGGGATACACGTCGGCGCTGGCGGTGATGGCGAGCAGGGCGGCGCAGGCGGCAGCGGCCAGGCGGGGTGGCAGCGAAGATTGAGTCATTGAGGTGTCCCGGACTTTGAAATTGTTTCCGGGAGTTTATTCCGCCTAGCCCTGCTTACGAACCCCGCGCCAGAGCGCCAGCTTCTCGGTAACCACCGGTGCGAAACGCGTCCCCGCGTTTTGACCCATCTGGATGAACGCGGCTCGGGCATTGAAATCGGTACTCGCGAGGCGAGCCAGATCGGGGCGAATCAGGACATCGGCCTGTTCGGCTTCAAGCTTCGCGAGCGAGCGACCCATAATGTCGAAGCTGTGCATCACCTGCTCGTAAATGCCAACAGGCGTCGTGTTGAGCGGGCCGCTGCTGACGTCGACCGCGATCACAAAATCCGCACCTGCATCGCGCGCAATGCGCACAGGCACCGGGCTTACAAGTCCGCCGTCGACGTAGTCAATATCGTTTATTTTCGGCGGAATGAACACACCCGGTACGCTGCATGAGGCGCGAACCGCGAGGCCGAGATCGCCACTGCGAAACGTCTTGACTTCGCCGGTGCGCAGCTGTGTTGCCACCGCGATGAATGGAATGCCGAGCTGTTCGATCACACGATCCCGCGTTGCGCGATTGACGAAAGTCTGCAACGTATCGCCCATCACCATGCCGCGCTTCGCGCCACTTTGCATGTCAACGATGTCGATGTCTTTGACCTTTAAGGCCAGCTCTTCCATTTGCGCGCCGCTGAAGCCCGCCGCATAGAACGCACCGATCATCGCGCCGGCGCTGGTACCGACGATGAGGTCAGGTTTGATCTTCGCAGCTTCGAGCGCTTTGATCACACCGATATGCGCGAAACCACGTGCCGAGCCGCTTCCCAGCACGAGAGCGACGCGCGGCCGGCCCACCTTGGTAGCTTGTGCTGCGGACAGGCCGCTCGCCAATAGCGGCAGCGCGGCCAACGCTCGCAGGCTGTCACGACGGGTGAAGTGCGCCGCGTGATTCATCAGCCTTTCCCTTTCGCGGCTTCAAGCGCAGCTTTCACGCGTGCCGCAGCATCTTCAAACGCGTTGGCTGGTTCGCCGCGGGTAATGTTCTCAACCGTCTCGTCTAAAACAATCAATTCAGTGCGACGATTCAGCCGTCGACCGGCATCAACATCGTTCGGCGCGACCGGTTGCGTGAATGACAGTCCGCGCCGCGAGATGCGCTCGGACGGTACGGCTCGCGTGATCAGCGCGTTGGCGACGGCATCCGCGCGCTGTTCGGAAAGACGCTGATTTAACGCGGCACTTCCGACGTTATCGGTATGGCCTTCCACCGCGATGCGCTTCACCGTTTTTGTAGTCAACAGGACTGCGATACGGTCAAGGTAGGCGGCACTTTCAGATTCATTTAATTCCGCTTTGCCGGATTGAAATAGCACGTTGTCAGGCAGCACGATCTGCACACCGCGATCAATCTGCGCGATCGGCAGCACGACGGCAGGACGCACCGCGACAGGCGCAGCGGCGGCTGGCTTAGGCTCTGGCGCGGAGGCGCAACCCGCGAGGATCGCGAAGGTGAGTGCCGCAATTGCAAAAAGCACGCGCCGAGCGGAGAATTCAGAACAGGTAGAAAAATTCATATCGGTCTCAGGTCAGTCTCAGTAGAAGGGGCTAGAAGGGGCGTCGTCGATGGTTTCGCTGCGGCTGGATTCAATAAGCCGACCCAGCGCGGCGCGAAGCGTAGAAGGTTGTCGCCGCTCATGCAAGCGAGCACCCATGTAATTGTCGTGGCGACGGCTCCGAAGTGTCACTCAAATAGTTGTAAGTGTTTGATCTAAAGCAATAAAACGGGTTGGGTTGGTTCGGGCGACACGAAGAAATATTAGAGTTTTCTTAGTGCGAAATTGCCGCAGACCGCCACTGTTACGTGCGCCGCTCGCTCCCTGAATTCTGGCTACGGTCGCTCAATGCTAGCGCCCACCGTCAGAGCTTTGCAAGCAAGTTGAGGCAAACTACGGCCATGAACTTAAACATCCGGTGCGGCCACCAAAAGTGACGCCACCGATGCCGACCCCATCCCATCCACGGAGCCCCCCGATGACGAAATCGCAGCCGACCATCATTTACACCTTGACCGATGAGGCCCCGCTGCTAGCGACTCACGCGTTTCTCCCTATCATCCGCGCCTTCACGGCCCCTGCGGGCATCAACGTTGAGACCAGCGATATCTCGGTCGCGGCGCGTGTTCTCGGCGAATTCCCGGAATATTTGAGCGAGGCGCAGCGCGTGCCCGACAACCTGGCCGAACTGGGCCGGCTCACGCTGCTGCCTACAACCAACATCATCAAGCTCCCGAACATTAGCGCGTCGGTTTCGCAGTTGATGACGTGCATCAAGGAGCTTCAGGCGAAGGGCTATCCGATTCCGGATTACCCGGAAGATCCTAAGACGGACGAAGAAAAAGCCATTCGCGCGCGTTATTCCAAATGCACCGGCAGCGCAGTGAACCCGGTGCTGCGCGAAGGCAATTCAGACCGCCGCGCGCCGCTGGCTGTCAAGAATTACGCACGTAAGAATCCACACAGCATGGCTGAATGGAGTCAGGCTTCGCGGTCGCATGTGTCGCACATGCATCACGGCGACTTCTATCACGGCGAAAAATCGATCACCCTCGACAAAGCGCGCGACGTGAAGATGGAGCTCATCACCAAGAGCGGCAAGACCATCGTCCTCAAGCCCAAAGTCGCTTTGCTCGACCGTGA
>JAYWAQ010000550.1:0-3852 GCA_043782305.1 Burkholderiales bacterium | reverse complement strand
CGCCGGGGCGCTTGAAAATCTCAAGCGCTCGCTCGATCTCGGCGTTGATGTTGTAGGCGGAATTCCGCATTTCGAACGCACCATGGCGGACGGCGCAGTTAGCGTGAAACTGCTCATGGAGCTGTCGGCCGAACGCGGTCTGCTCGTCGATATGCACTGCGACGAAACCGACGACCCGATGTCGCGGCACATTGAAACGCTGACCTTCGAGACACAGCGCCTGGGCATGCAGGGGCGCGTCACCGGTTCGCACCTCACGTCCATGCATTCGATGGACAACTATTATGTGAGCAAACTGATCCCGCTGATGGCCGAGGCGCGCATGAACGTCGTCGCCAATCCCCTCATCAACATTACGATTCAGGGCCGTCACGACACCTACCCCAAGCGGCGGGGCATGACGCGAGTGCCCGAGCTCATGCAGGCGGGCATTAACGTCGCATTCGGTCACGACTGCGTGATGGATCCGTGGTATTCGCTGGGCACCGGCGACATGCTGGAAGTGGCGCACATGGGGCTGCACGTCGGCCAGATGACGGCGCAGGCGCAGATGAAGGCCTGTTTCGATGCGGTGACGGTCAATCCGGCAAAAACACTGAGACTCAAGGACTACGGCATCGCGCCGGGATGCAATGCGGACTTTGTGCTGCTGCAGGCGACTGATCCGGTGGAAGCGTTGCGAACGCGAGCGACGCGGCTCGCTGTGATTCGTCGTGGCAAAGTCATCTCGCAAACGCCGCCGAACACCGCAAAATTAACGATCGAAGGTCGCCCTGAAACGGTCGATTGGCGCCTGAGTTAGCACTACAGCTTTTTCTCAAACGCCTATTTCACATGGGCTAAACGCACAAAACGTCGTTTATCGATAAATGCATAAACTTGCGGCTAGCCTGAGTAAAACAAGGGCTTTCAAGCCAAAGCTGTATCCGCCGTCTCCTGCAACCACTTCGCAAAATCCTGCGCATCCGCATTGCCCGCCGCGTGCGGCGCGAGCTCGACGTAATACCCGCGCTGCGACGCCGCTGGGCCGCGAAACGGCGCAACCAGCCGCTTGTCTTTCAGGTATTCGTCAAGCAACGGAAAGCGCCCAATCGCCACACCCTGCCCCGCCACTGCGGCACCAATCGAATCCGTCCATAGCGAAAAACGCAGCGTGTTCTTCATGTGCAGTTCGGGCACGCCCATGACCTCCAGCCACGGCTCCCAATCGCTCGTCGGTGAAAAGGCGGCAGGCATGTCGATGGTCAACAGCGTGTGATGGGCCAGATCAGCAGGCTTTTTCAGCGGATTCTTCGGGTCGCGCAATAAAGCGGGCGAGCACACCGGCTGCACCGTTTCCTCAAACAGCGGACGCTCCGTGGCGTCGCGAATCGGTCGGAAACGCACGGCGACGTCAATCTGTGAGCGCGCCAGATCGAGCACATCCAGCGTCGCCGAGAGCCGTACATCCACCAGCGGATGGCTCGCCGTGAACTTTGCTAGTCGCGGAATCAGCCACATCGACGCGAACCCCGGCGTCGTAGTGATTGACACCTGACGCAGTGTGGTGGCGGATCGCACCAACGCCGTCGCGTCGCGCAAGCGCTCCAAACAATCGATGACCGCACGCTGCATCACGCGGCCCGCCTCGGTGAGCGCAAGTGCGCGATGCTGACGCACGAACAGCGGGACGCCCAGCCCCTGCTCGATCTGTTGAATCTGACGACTGACCGCCGATTGCGTCAGAAAAAGCTCATCCGCCGCGACAGTAAAACTAAGGCTTCGCGCCGCCGCCTCAAAGCTGCGCAGCAGGTCAAGCCGGGGCAGTTCAGCACGGGAAATGCCACTGGCCGTCACCGCATTTTTTAGTGGTTTCGCATTCGCTGCGTGCATGCCAGTGATTCCAAATGAACGTTTGAGCTATATGGAAGCGCTCAGTATATTCATACCCACACCGCATGCAAAGGACGCAACATGAAATCAGCGCCTGTCTCCACCACTGTAGCCCTCGCTCATCAAGCAACGATGCGAATCAACGATCCGGCAGGACTAGAAATCACCGCCACGCGCGGCACTATCTGGCTCACGCTCGACGGCGATTTGCGCGACGTGATCCTCACCGCTGGCACATCGGACGATACGTTCATCACGACGGAACATCGCACTGCGATCCTGTACGCGCTCGCCGACTCGCAGGTCAGCGTCGCCGCGCACAACACGCAGGCCGTGGCCACGCAGCGCGCGCCGGTGCGGGCACCGTGCGCGGGCAGCGCGATGCTGCCGTTGGTCACCGCCTAGCTTCAACCCGCTCAAGCGCCCAGCAAATACGCCTCAAAAAACTTGATCCGCATGTAGAACTAATAGTCCGCGTTGTCCTTCTTCGCGAAGCCGTGGCCCTCGTTTTCTGCGGTCACATACCAGACGGGGACGTTGTTCTTGTTGACCGCCGCGACGATCTGATCGGCTTCCTGCCACGGCACACGCGGATCGTTTCGGCCTTGCACCACCATCAACGGTTTCTTGATCTTGTGCGCATTGGTCAGCGGCGAAATTTCATTGAGGAATTTGCGCATCGCGGGGTCGCGCTCGTCGCCGTATTCCACGCGTCGCAAATCACGCCGATAGCTCTCGGTCTTCTCCAGAAACGTCACAAAATTCGAGATGCCAACGATGTCAATCGAGCAGCGAATCCGGTCGTTGTAGGTCGTCGCAACGGCCAGACTCATGTAGCCGCCGTAACTCCCACCTTCCACCGCCACGCGCTTCGCGTCAAGCTGCGGCTGGGTGGCAATCCAGTCGAGCAGCGCGCCAATATCCTTCACTGAATCTTCGCGTTTGTAGCCGTTGTCGAGCGCAATAAACGTCTTGCCATAACCCGATGAACCGCGAACGTTCGGCAGCAAAATCGCCATGCCCAATTCGTTCACCAAATAATTTTCGCGCCCCATAAACCCCGCTGTGCTCTGCCCTTCCGGCCCGCCGTGAATATCAATCAACGCCGGACGCGGCCCCTTGAATCGATCCGGTGGCAACACCAGCAACGCACTCACCGACAGTCCATCAAAGCTTTTGTAGCGAATGATTTCTGACTCTTTGAATCCGCTGGTATCCAGCCCGTTTTTGAACGCTTGCGTCCATTGCGTGAGCTGGCCCGTGGCCATCTCCAGCGTCCATGTTTCAGCGGGGCCTTGCGCCGACCCTGCGATGAGCGCCAGGAATTTTCCATCGGGAGAGAAGCCCGCCGGACTCACCTCTCCTTTAGGCAACACAGGCATCGGTAGCCGCTTGCGCGACACGGCGTCGAGCAAATAGCTCCGGGATTGTCCGTCCTCGTTGACGGTGAACACCGCCCGCGAACGGTCCCGCGACAGCACCAGTCCAGCCACATCCCAAGGGATATCTGCGCTCAGCGAAGTGAACTGTCGCGTGGCAAGATCGTAGTACTGCAACTGCTTGAATTCGCCATCGCCATCGGTGGTGAGAAACACGCCGCGATCATCGCTTGCAAACTCCGGATTGGCGTACGACACGGTCTTGCCACCGACCGCGCCGAGCAACAGCGTGCGCGTGCCGTCGGCAACATTAATCACATAAATTTCCGACTCGTTCGCCGACTTGTAGTTTTGACAAACCATCAACGTGTCGTCGGCTGAAAAATCAAAATCACCCCAACCGCCACCGGGCAAACTCGCGACGAGTTTGCTGCTGCCGGGATTCGTCGGATCAATCAGCGACAGCTCGGTGGTCACCTCTTTGCGCGTACCGCCCGCCGCCGTTTTATCGAGTTGCGTAGACGACACGAGGCAGCGATTTTCTGCGCGATTGAAGCCCTGCCATTCATGCCGCATCGACGAATCGGTGAGCTGCGTCACC
>JAYWAQ010000549.1:0-10699 GCA_043782305.1 Burkholderiales bacterium | reverse complement strand
CGCCGCGAAATTGAGTTGCTAGATATGGCCGCTCTTTATCAGCTTGCGCATGCACGGCCAACCCACTAACCCTAACACTGTCGCTTGAGCGCCTGCCGGATAGCGTGACCCAGCTGATCTCGCGAATAGGGCTTGCGCAGGAAACTGATGCCCTCATCAAGGCCAAACTGAAGCGGTAGTGCGCTGCGTGCGTAGCCCGATGCGTACAGCACGCGCAAGGTCGGATTGACTTTTTGAAGTGATGCCGCGACTTTGGGTCCGGTCTCGTCTCCAGCCAGCACCACGTCGGTAAAAAGCAATTCAATTCCGGGATTAGCGCGCACGCGCGCAATGGCCGCACGGCGATTGTGTGCTGTGAACACCTCGTAGCCCAGCCCTCGCAGAAAATTAACCGCGACATTCATCACGTCGGCATCGTCCTCAACGATCAGCACGCGCTCCGATCCCGTCGGCGCAGGCACATGCTCGCTCACCGCGGCTGCTTCGCGGGATGCACCGATTGCGACCGGAAGAAACAGATTGATCGTGGTGCCCGTTCCAACTTCGCTGTAGGACGTGACATGGCCGTGCGATTGTTTAGCAAAGCCGTACACCATGCTGAGTCCGAGGCCGCTGCCTTTACCGATTCCTTTAGTCGTGAAAAAGGGCTCGAACGCGCGGCTGAGCGTCTCGCGGTTCATCCCTGCACCGGTATCGGTAACGCTGATGCGTACGTAGCGCCCCGCGGGCCAATCATCAACCGACTGAACATCGTCGGCCGTCAGATCCAACGCACTTGCCTCAATGTGCAGCGTCCCACCGCTCGCCATCGCGTCGCGAGAATTGACAGCCAGATTAAGGAGCGCTGTTTCCAGTTGACCGCTGTCAGCGAGTGCGGCGGGAAGCGTCGGTTCCGCTTTGACCTGAATTTCGATATTGGGACCCAGTGTTCGAGCCAGCAGGTCACGGAACGACGCGAGCAATTCCGGAATCAGCACCGCTGAGGGGCGCAAGGTTTGTCGTCTGGCAAATGCGAGCAGCTTGGCCGTGAGCTCGGCGCCGCGCTTCGACGCGCGGTGTGCAGAGGCGATTGCTCGCTTTGCGAACGGGTCGGGCAGGTCCGCCTCTTCAAGAATCTGCAAGTTGCCGGAAATGACAGTCAGCAGATTATTGAAATCGTGTGCTACACCGCCGGTTAACTGCCCGAGCGATTCCAGTCGCTGCGAAAGCAGCAGTTTTTCCTCGGCAACGGATCGCTGCATGGCGTTCGATGCGATGTTGGCAATCGCCTCGAGGAAGGCCACATCATCGGTGGTGAAGCGATGCGTCGAAGTGGAACCAGCCACCAGAAGTCCGCTGATCCGCTCGCGATCCCTGACCGGCGCGATGACGAGACTGCGAATCCCGGCTTCGAGCAACGCCGGGCAGATGGCAAGACTCGACGCTGAAGTGTCGCCGACCAACAAGGGCACTCCGCCATCAAGCACGGCCCCGGAAAGCATCGCCGGAGTTTTTTCGATGCGAGCGTTTCTTACCCTGTCGGCAAGCGTTCCGACGGCGCCATGACAATGCAGCGCCTCGTCGCTCGCTTCCTGCCCAAAAATGGCGACGACATCGGCACCGAGCGGCGCACGTGCACAATCGATGGCGTGCCGTCCCACCGTGTCAAAGTCACGCTCGCGAAGTGCCAGCTGGCTCACCCGGGCGAGCGCAGTGGCGCGCACTAGTTCCCGTTCGGTGCGCCGTGCGCTAAGCCGTTCGCTGACATCGCGCAGGATCACGATGACTTCGTCTCCGCCTTCGCTGTGGGTCGGCGCGAGCGAGATTTCGACTGGAAATTCGTGTCCGCTCAGCTTGGTCGCTTTAAGCGCGAGCCCCATTCCCATCGGGCGTCGTCGCGGTTGCGACTGAAAGCTTTCGCGTAGTTGCGCATGATGACGACGGGTCGCCATCGGCACTAGACGCTCGACCGATATTCCACGTAGCTCACCGGGCGCGGCATCGAGCAGGCGCTCGGCTTCTGCGTTGTTAAGCCGGATACGGCCCGCGCTGTCGACCACCAGAATGGCGTCCGGTGCCGCTTCGAACAAAAGCTTGAATGCGTCTTCAGTCGGCTTGATCATGTGAGTCCCTGCACCCCTCAGGCCGCCACCAGCACGTAGCCTGCGCCACGAACCGACTTAATGATGTGCGGGTCCTTACCATCGTCACCAAGTTTCTTGCGCAGTCGTCCGATCTGAACGTCGATGGTGCGGTCGAACGGCCCGGCATCGCGATGGTGGGTGCGTTGCAGCAGGGCGTCGCGGCTCAGGAGCGTTCCCGGCTTCTCGACAAGCGCAACCAGAAGCGCGAATTCACCGGTGGTCAGCGTAATTTCGCTGCCTTTGGCATCGGTCAGTTTGCGCCGTTCAACATCAAGCATGAAGCCATGAAAGCAAAGGGCGTTTGGCGAATCGGCAACCGCTGCGGAGGGTTCGAGCTGCACGACCGCCCTGCGACCAACGCTGCGAACCCGTGCTAGCAGTTCGCGCAGATCGAACGGTTTGGTCACATAGTCATCTGCGCCGATTTCGAGGCCCACCACGCGATCAACCGTATCGCCTCGCCCCGTCACCATCAACAGGCCACCTGACCAGTCCGTGCGCAGTCGGCGCGCGATGGCGAATCCGTCCTCCGTCCCGAGGTTTACATCAAGCAACACGACATCGGGCGCTTCTGCGCTCATGATTGCGCGCAGCTCGGCCTCTGAGCTGGCTTCAAATACCTCGATCCCCTGTTTGCCAAAATAGGTCGATAGCAAGTCACGAATGTCTTCCTCGTCATCAACGATCAGGACACGAAGCGCGTTGGAACCGCGCAGCGGTTGAGAACCTGTCAAGCGAGCACTTCCAGAAAGGCATGGGCCATTGCTCCGTATTATCGTGTTGCTGACGCTTGTTGAACCTGCCGAGTGCACACTGGCGTGATGTCGCTCTGTCGAACGTATCAGCTTTTTATCTAAACGACTGTTGATAAAGGGTTGAAGGCAGATTTAACCCAATGTTGATAAGCGCTAAAAAGCGCTTGTAGCCCCAATGCACTGGTCATTTGGAGAGAAAGCTGTTAATTTCAGGTAAGGCCGCGACGCACGCCGCGCGGTGTTCGGCGTGTATCCTGCGTGAACCTGGCAAGCTACCGAGGTCAATGCGACATCAGCACCGGCACCGTCATGTGCTCCAGCAGCGTTTTCGACACACCACCCAGCACCCATTCGCGCAAACGGGTATGCCCATAGCCGCCCATCACAATGAGGTCGGCGTCGAAATCATTGGCCCGTGACAACACCGAGGAACCCACGTCGCCGCCGCTCGTGTCGCGGTTGACGGTCACCTTCGCGCCTTGTCGCGCCAGATACGTTGCCACGTCGCTGCCGGGTTCATCGCCGTGGCCGCTCGTGTTGGCTTTGGCGTCGAACACGCTGACGCGCACTTCGTCGGCGCGGGTAAAAAACGGCAGCGCGTCGCTGGCCGCATGCGCAGACTCGCGACTGGCATTCCACAAAAACATCACCCGCCGACCCAGCGTCCGGAAGTGACCCGCGTAGGGAATGATCAAGACCGGGCGACCGCAGCTGAGCATCACGTTCTGAGGCAAATCCTCAGGCGTTGCCGCAGTGGATTGCCCCGGTTCGGTTTGTCCCAGCACCACCAGATCAGCGTAACGGGCGTCGGTACACACTTGGTACGTCGGATCACCGCGGTGCACGCGGCTCTCGTAGGACGTGAGACCCGAAGCCTTGGCTTTCGCGCCGAATCGCTCAGCGGCCTTTGCGGCGAGATTTTCCATTTCAGTCATCGCCTCGGCCATGTAGGCAGGCGTGCCGTCAAGCCCGTACGTGTTCGACAGCGCAATCATGCCAACCGTTGCCAGCCCCACCAAGTGCGCATCATGTGTTTGCGCCAAATCGATGGCGATACGGATGCGTTCGAGCGCTCGTTCGCTGTTGTCTACATGCACGAGAATAGTTTTGTAGCTCATGAGTTGCCTCTACCTGACGCTGAAAGAAAGTGGTTCGCTTCAGATGCAGATTAAGTGCTGAAACTGCACGTGAAATTCATCCGAGACAGTTGAAGCATGCGCGTTCCTGCGTCGCATTGCGTTGACCTAGCGCAAACGACTTGCTGGTGCGCGCGACTAAGCTCAACTTGAGATCTCGCAAATGCGCGCAGAGCTCACGCTTCCGGCACTAACCCTCTTTGAGTACGACGAAAGGAGCAAAAAGCAATGCAACCAGTACGAAGCCAAACCGGCGCGGCGACCGGCTTCGCGATGCGTAGCTGGCTCGCACTCGCCGCCCTCAGCTGCCTGGCAGGTTGCGCGTCGTTGTTGCCTACGTCAAAAGTGGAAATGAAAATGCCGTGGCAAAACTACGCCGAGGCGAAAGCCACGTTTGATCGAATCATCATCCGGCAGACCACCATTGATGAGTTAAACGCGATGGCCATTAGCGCCGAGGCGACTCCAAACATCGTGTCACTCAATCACACCGATTTGCTGCGCCGACTGGCCAACGTGCCTTTGCTCGACCCCGGTATGCTCGACGACGGACTGCGCGCCTGCCTGATCAAGCGGCAGAAGTGTACCGGCCTCGAGATTGAGCAGACACACACTGAGCGCGAGCGCATCGGCAGTTTCTGGCTTGACGTTCTCGGTTTTCGACAAGAGACAAGCGTGAGCGGCTGGCGCTTCAATGCCGTCATCGTACTCGACGAGAACGTCGTCATTTTCAAAGTGTGGAGCGGGCAGCCAAACATTCGCAGGCTGGAGGAAGAGCGCAATCCACTGGGGCCGCTACAGGGAGTCGGCGCAGCGCTCATGAGGAAGCTCTATTGACAACACCTCTCCAGCTTTATGCGATGCATTGTGGCGCCGCATGAGCCGTTTTCGAACGCTTCTTGATTCAGCGCAAAACCTATTCGTATGCGCGGAATAGACTGGGTCAAGTGAGCGCAATTGATTTTCTCGAAAGGAGAATTGCCATGGATACGATAGAAGGTCTCAACGCCGCGAAAGACAAACTGGCACATGATTTTCAGGCCGTCGTTGACGGCGCCGAAGAGCTGCTGAGAGTCACGTCCAACAACACTGAGGCGGGCTATTCCGCCGCGAAGAAGAAGCTTGAACACAGCCTCAAAGTGGCTCGCGATGAGCTCGATCACATCGAGCATGTCGCCCGACTCAAAGCCAAGCAAGCGGCACGGGCCACCGACGCCTACGTCCACGACAATCCGTGGCAGGCTATTGGCGTTGGCGCAGCACTTGGCCTCGCCATCGGCGTGCTGATCGGTCGCCGCTAGTCATGCCAGCGGACGCCGAAGCCCCGGCAGGCATTGCCGGGAACCTGCTGCGTGCGCTGCAAAATCTGGGAGGATCATTTCTTGCCATCGTACAAACGCGGCTTGAACTGTTGTCGACCGAGATTGAAGAGGAATGGCTTCGCCTTGCCGGATTTGCGCTGCTTGCCCTTGCGGCGCTCTTTTGCGTCGGCGTCGCCATCGTGCTCGCTGTCGTGTTTATCGTTGCGGCATTTTGGGATTCGTATCGTCTCTCGGCCATTATTGCTCTGGGCGCGGTCTTCGCTCTGATCGCAGTGGTGCTTTGGCGAGTACTCGTCATGCGCTACGCAGCGAAGCCGCCGCTCTTTGCTGCCAGTTTGAAGGAGCTGCGCAAAGATCGCGAATTCACGTCGACAGAGCCGTCATGAAAGCGCGCGACCGCACAGCCGAATTGTCGAAGCGACGTGAGCGACTGCTGCTGGTCGTGACCAGCCAACGTGAGCAAATCGCGCAACAATTGGCCCCCGTGTTTCGTGGCGCTTCAGTGATCGACAGGCGAGTGCTGGCCGTGCGCAATGTCGTTATCAATCCGATGGTGATTGGCGCCCTCGGCGTGACACTTTTGCTGATTGGTCCGAGGCGAGCGGTCAGTTTTATAAAGCGCGGCACGCAGGTTTGGCTGGTCGCGCGCAACTGGTTACACCTCGTGTCGGCAGCGCTCAATCGGCGAGCCTAGACGTCACACGCCTGGCCGCTGCGCGAGCAGGCTTAAGGCTAGCGCTTCAAACCAAAACCGACTGCAAGTGCTCCACGGTGCTCACCGCCCAGCCCAGCTGATCGTGCGCGCGAAGACGTAGCGCATCGGCGGCATCACGCTCGCCATGCACCACGAATGTCTGCTTCGGTGGGTTGCGAAACTGCGATAACCAACGCATCAGCTCGTCAGCGTCGGCATGACCGGAAAAGCCTTCGATCTGGCTCACCTCTGCATTCACTTTGACGTATTGGCCGTGAATTTTTGTTTCGCGATCCCCAGCGAGCAGTTTCGCGCCGCGCGTACCCGGCACCTGAAAGCCCGGAAAAACGATGTGATTGCGCGGGTCCGGCGCATACGATTTCAAGTGATGCAGAATGCGTCCGCCGGTGGCCATGCCGCTGCCTGCGATGATGATGGAGGGATATCTGAGCGCAGAGATTTTGTGCGACTCTTCAGGTTTATCAATAAATTTCGCACTCTTGCAAATTGCCTGCATCTCGGCTTGACTAATTCGCAATTCAGCCGCGTGCTCACGGTGAACCAGCGTTGCCTTTGCCGCCATCGGACTGTCGAGAAATACCGGAAGATCGGGAATCGCGCCCGCTTTTTTCAGGCGAACCAGACACAGCAGCAACGCCTGCGCGCGACCCACCGCGAACGACGGCATCAGCACCGTGCCGCCACGTGCAGCGGTGTCACGGATGATCTGCGCCAGTACTTCGGACACCGATTCACGCGGGTGTACCCGATTGCCATAGGTTGATTCGACCAGCAATACATCAGCGCTACGAATCGCCGCCGGAGGCGCGACGAGCAGGTCGTCCCTTCGACCCAGGTCGCCACTGAAGACAAGGCGACGTTTGCGATGTGTGAGCGTGACAACCGCCGCGCCAAGCAAATGGCCAGCCCGTGACAGGTCAACATTGACTGGACCAACGCGATGGCGTTGCCCCCAATCAAGCGACGCAAATTGCTTCATGCAGCGGCGGACGTCGGCTACTGTGTAGAGTGGAAGCGCCGGTTTGTGTTTGCTGTAGTCGTGAAGATTAGCGTATCGCGCTTCCTCTTCGAGCAGGTGTGCGCTGTCGAGCAACATGATTTCGGCCAGATCGCGGGTCGGTTTTGTGGAAATGATCTGACCACGAAAACCGTCGCGTACGAGTACCGGCAGGTAGCCACTGTGGTCGAGGTGAGCGTGGCTCAGCACGACAGCATCAATCTCCCGTGGCGACACAGGAAAGGGAGCCCAGTTGCGCAATCGCAGCGCCTTAAATCCCTGAAACAGACCACAGTCGAGCAGGATTCGCCGGTCACCGGTTTCAACGAAATGGCGCGACCCGGTAACAGTGTCGGCAGCACCCGCAAAGGTGATTTTCATAGCGTCTCGCACGATGAGTCTCCCTGGTGTCGGTAATCAGCACGACGCAGCGTCCCGACCAACAGACCGCTTCTCTAACAGTCTACGCTTGATGATGCGGCCCAAGCCGCGTTTTTGGCATCGCAAAAAAGTGCCGTGCATAGTCGACCAGTTCACCAGGGGAAGCGCGGTCCATCGCTTCTACCTTGACGATGTGTTTGGCCAGCTCGGGGCGGTGAGTTTCGGCGTACTTCCGGAACTCTGTCTTCGCGTCGGCTGGCCCAACCACGAGGACTTCAGCGCTGTCGCCGATGGCTGAAATAACGTCGATAAAGTAATCGGGATGCGATTTGCTGTTGCCGTCGCCCACGGTCATCGCCTTGTGATGCAAATGCTCGTTGCCGTGCTTCGAAGTGACGATTGTGACTTGGTCCGTTTCGCGGTCAAAGTGAATCACCTGAGCACTGCGATGGTCGATCCACACAAGCGCATGGTTGGTCTGCATTGTTTTGTCCGTTGTCGGTTAAATCGGTAGCTCGACGTTATCCGGTTGACGGGGACGTGCATTGATACGGATCAAGCATTCCATCGCAATGCCGCCAAAGCGGAGACAGCGCATAATTGCTCATGGCTATCCCACACGCGCTCTCCGGTCAGCTCATTGATGTTCGTGCATTTGGCGAGGAGTTTTCTGCCGCCAGAACTACTGCACTGTTCAAAACGGATGAAATCGAAGTCATGCGTCTTGTATTGCCAGCGGGCAAGTCGATGCCTGCGCACAAGGTTGTTGGCGAAATCACCGTTCAATGTCTCGAAGGGAAAATTGAATTTGCATACGTTGGCGGCTGCACGGTGCTGGCTGCAGGACAAATGCTGTTTTTGTCAGGCGGCGTCGAGCATAGCTTGCTTGGACTTGAGGACGCGTCGGTACTCGTGACCATTGTCCTGCGCAAGTAGAAACGTCACTTCCAAACTACCGATCCCTTCAGATCGCGGCGCACACCGCAACCGACTTATCGTAGCGGCACGCCCTGTCCTGTTCGTCATTGTCCGTGTGCCTTCGCGCATGATCGGTTCTGATCCAAGCGGCTGCTAGAGAAACCCTCTGGGACACCGCTTTGCAAGGTCACCGACGGCCCCAACGCCGTAGTGCTTCATCCGTGACACGAACCGGAAGCGCCGCTTCGCGACCAAGCTCAAGCCAAGCGGCAAGATTGCGCGCCCCGTGCGGTACTTCCTCATAGAGTGGGCGTATGCCGCCGCAGTGCGTATGCCCGCAGACGATGATGTGTGACACGTCAAGATCTAAATCAGCGAACTCGATAGCAGCAGCCGTTCCGTGATAACCCGCCGAGCCGTCATTGGGTGGCACCAAAGCGCCCACATGGCGAACGATGAACAGCTCGCCAGATCCGGTGCCGGCAAAGGCGCAGCAAGTTTGGGGCCAGTGACTTGGCTGCACTGGCACAAGCTATACAGCTTTTTCGTGAAAGCCCTACGATATCTGGGCTAAGCGCTGATATTGTAATAAGTCGCATTACTGTCAAACCAGCTGCAAGCCCGTACAAAACCGTGCTTCCAGCGCAAAGATGGCGGGAGCTTTGATGCGCAAACGGTACCAACCGGCTACTACCCAACTCGCTGCGCGCTGATAGTCAGCGCTTCCCGTCGCCTTCCATTCCTCATGACAGGCGTCCGCCAGTTTGATCACATGCTCGTCGTCTGACGCAGCACCTCTGGCCACGGCAACACGTTTACCGCAAGCGTCGGCGCAACAAGCTTCACACCACTCGCGGCCACTCCCACCGCATAGGCACGAGCGTAATGGCGCGCAGCAATGAGCGGTGCGTCAAACCACGGCTTCAGCAGCAGCAATGCTATCCACGCCGTTGCGGAATACGGGTTCACGCGTGAGGGCGCGCATCTGCGGCGTGATCATGCTGGTATCGACGCGCTGGGTGTTGTCCTGCGCTGGCGCATGTCGTTACCCATGCGCTGAATTTCATCTTCGCTCTTGAGTCGTTCGGCCGCGGGGAACAGCACCTGCTCCTCGGTTTCGATGTGTAACGCATAGACATCACAAAACGCCTGCGCGCACTGCCGGAGCTGCGTGATCTTCACCCGCGAATCGCACGCATCGGAAACGACCTTCAACAAGGTCCGCAGCGCGCTCCACAGTTTCGCCATCTGGACGTGATCCGCCTGCATGCTGCGAACCCGAGCACTCAGCGCCGCGTCGCTCTGAGCCAGTAGCAGCGGAAACACGTGCAGCTCTTCGTCGTCGTGATGCATCGGCGCGGCAATGTCGAAATAGCGCAGCACATCGTTCGCGGCCGAACGTGCCTGTTCATCGCAACCCTTCTTTTCGAGATGATCGACAAGTTTCAGCAACAAGCGGAGCGTGCGTTCAACCCGTTCGTGGCACGCGGCGAGCATCTCGAACGGCTGATCGAAGCCAGCCGCTGGCGCGTTGAAACCCGGCGGTGAAATACCGCTCAAGGGAATCGTCGTGCTGTTCATCAACGCATCATCCGCATTGCCCAACGTAGCCGCAGGCGGTACAAAAATCACAGCCGTCGCGATGAATCATCGTCGGGTTGCGGCATTCCGGGCAAACCTTGCCGGGCAGCGTGTGCACTGCGCCCGCGTCGTTGGGAGCATCGAGCACACCCATATCGCGAATCGGAAAACCTTCTTCGTTGAGAATTCCGAGCATAGCGTAGCGATGAATGATCAGACGTGCCATGTAAGCAACAGTCGACGGCCACGTCTGCTGCCGCCGTTCGCCATGCGGCAAACCGGGCACGAAGGCCATGAACTGACCGAGCGGCTCGGCATAGTTCAGCAGTTTGCGCAGTTTCATTCCGATCCACGCCGGATCGATCACACGCATGTCCAGCGAGAGCAGACGCGCGACGCCGTCGAGCGCGCGTGGGTAGTTGCCCGAGAGGCCGAGCGCACAGGGCCGCGTGGTTGCGCCACCTTCGCCGTCAGGCAGCGTTACTTCCTTGAGCGTCAGCGAGAAGTGTTCGCCCGCGACCGGATTGTCGATGTCCACCGTCCACGCGAGCGTGCCGGACGGCCCGGTCTCCGGCTCATCGCGACTGAACATTGCGTCCATCACCGGCGTTGGCGTTTTCGCTGCGTCGTCTGACGCTAAAGGTAGCGCGTGCAGCATCTCACAGCGCCAGCGAATCACGGCGGCTGTGGCAGCGACGACACCGGGGAACAGGCGCATCTGCGAATGCGGCGGAAACGGCATTTCGAACGCACGCTCCTCGGCAACGCTCG
>JAYWAQ010000548.1:0-3872 GCA_043782305.1 Burkholderiales bacterium | reverse complement strand
CGGCTCGGTCGAACCGGTCGCGCGCCCTGGCAGATAAGGAACTTTCATGCCGTTGCAGATTGAAACGTCTTGCAGCAGAAGCGGAAAATCGCTTTCACCCAGCGTGACACCGATGGCCGCTGCGAGCGCGTGATCCGCGTCGTCCCGAACGACGATCAGCCCCGCCAGCCCGTGGTACACCTGCTCTGCGGTGAGCCCGTGCGGATGGGCGTGATACCAGTACAAACCGCCGGGGTTGTTCACCACAAACCGGTATCGCGCGGTTGCGTTCGGCGGCACTGGTTGACTGCCGTCGCCATCCATCGCAGTTGGCACAGAGAGGCCATGCCAATGAATGGTCGTCGGTTGTGCGAGCTGATTGACGAGCGTCGCATGCAATGTCCCGCCTCGCTCGATGACGAGCGTCGGGTTCGGCTGCTTGTCGCCAGTGATGTCAGTAACGTAGGCCACCGCACCGAGCGCAGGATCCAGAAGCGTCGCAGTGAGCGTCACAGGTTTCCGCATCGCCAGCAGTGCGCCGGTTCGTTGCACACCCATCAATTCATTAGTGCGGTTGGCATTTCGCTGACCAGGCCATGTCGCGCAACTGGACGTTAAAGTCGACGTTGCCAAAGCTGCAATAAAGTCGCGACGCTTCACGAGGTAATCCTAGATCCGATTTGATGCCACCAGTTCCATCGAGAACTCACCACCCGATAAAAACGCAGAATTCACTTTTTCGTTGCGCGTGAGTTTCACCAGTCCAACGCCCCGGAGCTCCTCATTTCTGGAACGTTGCATGCCGCGTGCCAGCCGTTGCCGCTCGAAGTCATTGCCGGTGGCATCAGCGTTGCGCGAGCGAACGGCGTCGATGGATTTACGGCGAACCTTGGGTTGATCAGAGGCCCGAGTGGAACGGTTGTCTTCGATACGGGGCCGGGTCGCCACGTCGCAGATCGGTTGCTTTGCGCCAAGAGCAGAGAGGTCGTAGCGGTGATCAACTCGCACAGCCATCCTGAAAACGTTTTGGGTAACAGCAGTTTTTCGCGAGTTGGAACACCAAGGCAAACCATACCGATCATCGCTACGTCCAATACACGTGAGCTCATGAAGGATCGCTGTCCGATTTGCCATCGGCGTTTCGTGGAGGCGATTGGAGCAAGATTTGAAGCTCTGACTGCGGTCGTGTTGCCCAACCAAATAATCGATGCGCGTCGAACGATCAGGTTGGGTGGTCGCACGATGATCTGGTTGCCCTTCAAATACGGTCATATTCCCGGTATCGCTGCGGTTTTTGACGTACAAAGCTGGACACTTTTTGCGGGTGGCTTGGTCGTCTCGAAAACAATACCTGACATGGCGGACGCCGACATTGAGCTGTGGCTGAAAAATCTCGGTGTTTTGGCGGAACTGGATCCGTTGTACGTCATCGCTGATCGTGGAAACGTCGGTGATCGACGATTGATTTTCGAAACGATGGATTACCTCAAAACACTTCGTGATCACGTCATCACGGGGCTGCAAGCGGGTGCCGATCTTTCGGAAATAGAAATGCTGTATCCCGGCGTCGCCTTTCAGAGTTGGAGTGGATTTTCTGAGCGGCATGGAAGGAATTTGCGCTACGAAATGTTGCGGCAGGAGCGAGCCTTGCTGCAGCAGCGTTAACGGTGCATTAACAGTCAGACTGGCGCTCAACTCGGGCTCCAGTGCACGCTCACAAAAAAACCCCGCGATGGTCCCGGAGCGAAGAATGCTTCGTGTCGCCACAAGGCTGAATCGGCCTCGAACCGCCCATCGGGAAATGCGTTCGTGGCCAGCGTGCCTTCGTTGTAAAAACGGCGATTGAGCAGATTGTTCACGCGAACCTGCAAGCGCCAATTGGGCGAGAACGCGTAGGTGGCGTTGAAGTTCAGCAACGCGTAACCGGGTACCCGTCCCGCGCCAAAAAAGGTTCGCGTTGCGCCGCTGGCATCAGTCGCCTGACCCGCCTGATGCTGATTGTTTTCGTTGCCCCGAATAAATTCGTTTGAGAAGGCAAGCGCCTCAACTCCAACTTTCAACTCTGGCAGAACCGAGTACTCAAGTGAGAGTTTGAGCGAGTGGCGCGGCACGCCGGGAATTTTGTTGCCTGGCCGAATGCGAATCTCGTCATCGGCGAGCGCGGAGTCCTGTCCTCGGCTGCTGTTATTCGGAGAGCGGATCACGCCAGTCGACTGATAGCTCGCATCCACTAGCGAGTAAGCTCCGGACCAGTCAAAGCCTGAGCCTTTGCCGGAAAGGCCAAGTTCGATCCCACGCCGGCGGGTCCTGCCAAAATTTGTAAAGTAGCCGCCTGCGGTGCCAGTCGAGACGAACAAAATGTCGTCTGTGCTGATGGCGTTGTATGCGCCTATGAAGCCGCGAGCGCGGCTCCAAAGTGGAAAGCGCAGTCCAATTTCGGAAGTTTGCGTCACGACTTGCTTGAGGTAGGGATCAGATGCCATTGCGTTCGGCAGCAGGCACGGTGATTGCCGATCAGCGCACGCCAGTTCCACCGGGTTCGGAGCGCGCGAGCCTTGTGATGTGCCAAGAAATCCTGACCATCCTCCACCCGGTGCCCAGGTAATTCCGAGCGAAGGATTTAGCTTCCGATAACGAAAATCATTGTTCAGTCCTCGCGCCGGTGCAGGCAGCGCTGGATCAAGCAGGTCGGCCGTTGCGACGTTATGCTCGTTCCAGCGGACAGCGGCATTGACTGACCACGACGGCGCTGCCTGATACACGCTTGCGGCGTAAAGGCCAAAGGACTGACTGCGCCCGCGCAAATCAACAATCGGCGTGCCGGAACCGGCGGAACCGGCGTCAACCTGCCTGCTCCCGGTGAGATCGCCCAAAGCATAGGTTCGCGCGTAGTTAGCCCGGCCTTGATCGAAGGCGGCACCCAGCGTGAGCTGGCTGTCCATGCGCAGTGGAATGGCCAGTTGCGTCGCGAGACCTGTAGCAACCTGACGTGTTTTTCCTATGTTTAATGAGCCCGCTTTTCCAACCTCCGGCGAATCCTCGTAAGGCACGACCCCGCTGCGTGGGTCGTTGACCTGATTGATGTCGGCATTAGTGATTTTTTCATTTCACCGCCGCACGTAGGCTTGCGTCGAAACGATGGCGCCGCCGCCCAATTCACTGCGCCAATTAAGGATCGCGAAGCCACCTATGTGCTGGGTTTTGTCGCCATATGTGTAGCCTGCCGTGGTCCCTTCGCGGGCGATGATGGAGGCAGGAACAAAGCCGTTACCAGCAAACACGTTGCTCGCGACAGACGCGGTGAGCGTGACTTCATTGTGATCATTGGGATCAACCTGGAGCTTGGCAAAGCCCTGTTGCACTGTGTTTTTCGAAAACTTGCGCCAGCCATCATCGCGCGAAAGATTGGCAGCAACGTAGAGCGAACCGGCGGCGAGCTTTGTGCCATACTCGGCTTCCGTTCCGAAAAAATTGCGAGAGCCAAACTGGGCTCGGGCGTTGAGCCCCGGGTTCAACGCACCGGTTTTGGTGGTGACGGCGAGCGCTCCGCCCAACGTGTTGAGGCCGAACAGCGGGTTCGAGCCGGGGAACAGTTGAATACTCTCAAGAGCGACCGCCGGGATCATGTCCCAGTTGACTACGTCGGCGAACGGCTCGTTCGCCCGCATCCCGTCAATGAATACGCTAAGTCCCTGCGGCGCACCAAGCAATGGCGACGCGCTAAATCCACGAAAATTGACGTCTGATTGCACCGTATTACCGAGCACGCTGTTCAAGTTAACTGAGGGCAGTGTTGTGTTGATGAGTTCCACCAGACTCTGACCACGCCCGCGCTCAATCGCGGCTTTATCGACTGTCTGTACGTTGGCCGACACGCGCTCTCGCGGTAAGTC
>JAYWAQ010000547.1:0-10712 GCA_043782305.1 Burkholderiales bacterium | reverse complement strand
TGATCTGCAACTTTGTGAGCTTCAATTCGGGCGACCAGCCATTCCAGCCAGCCTCAAACCCGCCAATGGCGACGCGCTGCCCAGTAAGCCGCGACAATTCGGACACCACGCGCGGACGAAAACTATCAGCGTTCGGGATCAGCCAGAAGCGCGCCACCGCAACCGCGCCGACAAAGAGCAAAGTTGCAGCGAAGACGCACCAGAAGCTGAGGCGAATGCCATGCCCAGACCATATCTGCCATCCCGACAGCCGGGGACACGACTCTGATAGCGCGACACTGGCCTCCGATAGCCGGATGGACGATTCCGATAGCGGAGGGCCCGGCAACCGCGAAGGGGCGACCGAAGCGTCGGGTGGATCGATCTTCTCCTGCATACTTAATCTATTTTAATGACGTCGATCACAATGGATCAGACCCACGCGATAGACAAAGCGTTCACCTATAGCCGATTTGCGCAGGGCGTGGCGCGACGTGACCCGGATTTGGTTGCACGCGTTCGCGCTTCAACGGATGCGCGCTTTGACCTGGAGCATTGGCGGGCGGCGCTGTCAGCCTGTTCGGTCGATACGATTGATGGCGAATTGCGGCGCGCCCGACGCGAACTGATGTTGCGCACCGTAGTGCGCGATCTCGGGCTTAGTGCACCGTTTGAAGAAATCGTTGCCGATTTGTCGTCCTTTGCCGACATCGCGCTCGAAGCGGCAACGGCGGCACACAGCCAAAAACTCTTTGCCAGCGCCGAGCCGCCGTTCGGATTTTCGACCGTCGCGATGGGCAAGCTCGGCGCATGTGAATTAAATGTGTCGTCCGACATCGACATCGTATTCGTTTGCGACGACCCGACCAGCGACGCGATGGACGATCTGAATCGACTGGCGCGCGACATCACGCGAACCCTCGCTCGCGACATTAATGGCGAATTTGTGTTTCGTGTTGACACGCGTTTGCGACCCTACGGCGACGCCGGCCCGATGGTACCAACGCTGGATTTCATCGAGCAATATTTTGTTGCGCAGGGGCGCATGTGGGAGCGTCTGGCGTGGCTAAAAGCGCGTGTGGCGACGGGTAGTTTGGGTGCGGAATTGGCGGCGCTAACTACGCCTTTTGTTTTCCGGCGTTATCTCGATTTCGACGCGGTCGCGGGCATGCGCGAACTTCACGCCCAGCTACGCGCCGAAAAAAGCGACAGCAACAACATCAAGCTCGGACGTGGCGGCATTCGCGAGCTGGAATTCGGCGCGCAGTTGAGGCAACTCGTGCGTGGCGGGCGCGATGTCAGCCTGCGGGCAAAGCCAACAATCCCCGCGCTTCGCGCGCTGGCAGCCGCTGGCAAGATCGGCGGCGATCAGGCCAATCACCTGACCCAGCAGTACCGCTGGCTGCGTCGGCTTGAACATGTGTTGCAGTATCGCGACGATCAGCAGACGCAAACGCTTCCGCGCGATGCTGGCGAATATGCGTTGCTGGCAGAAGTGCTCGGTTACGCCGATGCCGATGCGCTCACGCTGGTGCTGATGCAAACGCGTGACGAAGTGGCGCAATTTTTCGACGGTACGCTAACCGGGACGTTCGGCGTCAGCGATGCAACGGCTGCGCACATTTCCACATACGCCCACACACCCGCATCCAATGATTCCGCATCGATAACGGAGGCAACGACGCTCACGCAACTAGGTTTCACCGACGCCGAAGCCACCGCCACCTATCTGCGCAGCACGATGGACAGCGCACGCGTACGCGCCCTGCCCGCCGCCAGCAGCACGCGAATGACGCAGCTGGTGCAGGCGGCGATCAACCGGGCGGCGAAGACAACGATGCCCGATGCGGCATTCAAGCGAACGCTGGACCTGTTGCTCGCCGTCGCTTCGCGCTCCAGCTATCTCGCGTTGATGATCGAGCGGCCGCAAGTGCTGGACCGCGTGGTCGATCTCGCAGCGGCGAGCGACTGGGCGTTGCGCTATGTCGCCAAGCATCCGCTCTTGCTCGACGAATTGATGGACGGACGCACGCTCAGCTCGCCCATTGACTACGCTCAATGGCGGAGCGATCTCGCCGCGCGATTCGCCGAAGCGGGTGACGACGCCGAGCGTGCCATTGACGCGATTCGACATTTCCAGCAAGGAGAAACCTTTCGTCTGCTGCTGAAAGATATTGCCGGATTGTTGCCACTGGAAACCTTGTCGGATCATCTGTCCGCGCTGGCCGATGCCGTGGTTGAAGTCACACTGGCGCACCTGCTGAAAAACGCTAATTTGCCCTGCGCTGCGACGCTCGCGGTCATTGCCTACGGTCGCTGGGGCGGCAAAGAGTTGGGCTACGCGAGCGACCTTGACCTGATTTTCCTGATGCCCGATGACGCCGTGGATCACCGCGATCAACTCACGCGCGTCGCCCAGCGTCTACAAAACTGGCTGATCACGTTGACCGCGGCGGGCCGCGCTTACGACATCGACGTGCGCTTGCGGCCCGACGGGATTGCCGGGCTGCTCCTCTCAACCGTCTCCGCATTCGCCGACTATCAGCGAGAAAAAGCCTGGACCTGGGAGCATCAGGCGCTGACCCGCGCGAGATACGCGGCCGGCGACGCACGGGTCGGCGCTGCGTTTGAAAAAATTCGCGAAGCCATCATCGCCAAACCCCGCGAATGGCCCGCCCTGAAGGACGAAATCATCGCGATGCGCGCGAAAGTCAGCGAAGGCCATCCCAATCGAAAAGCCGCGGAAGTGTTCGACATCAAGCACGACAAAGGCGGCTTGGTTGACCTCGAATTCGCCGTGCAGGCCCTAGTGTTGCGCTACGCCGCGACGCAACCCACGATGCGCGCCAATCACGGCAATATCGCCCTTTCCGTACGTGCCGGGGAGCTTGGTTTAGTCAATCGCGACATAGGCGCCAACGCGGCAAACGCCTACCGCACGCTTCGCTCACAACAACATGCGCTGCGGTTGCAGGGCGCGGAGCGGGCGCTGGTTCCGATCGATGTGCTGCGCGAACAACGCGAATGCATCAGAACGTTTTTCAACGCGGTCATGGACTCGGAGTGAGGCGAACAGCTTTTAGCCCAAGCAGCCATTGAACGAGGGCTGCCAGCGATTAGCGTCAGAAGTCAACAATTGCATAAATGGCGGCCTACCCCCTATGCAGAAAGGAATGTCGCGGAAAGCTATAAAGCATCAAGACGTCTCAGCGTGACTCGAAAAGCACCCAAATTTCAATCGCGACCTCATGCCTGCCGCGTATGCACGGCGCGATGCCGAACCACGGCTGGATCGCGCAAAGCCGCGTGCTTCGTGGTTCGTGCGGCCATGCGTGCCCGCCACACTTTGAACGAGGTCCGCTTGAGTTCGGCGCGCATCAGCGCTACTACCGCTGACTCGTTCAAGCCGAATTGCGTCTCAATGGCCTCAAACGGCGTGCGATCCTCCCACGCCATTTCGATGATTCGAGCGACGTCGACGGGCATCAATCCGGGTGGTGAGACTTTCAAAATTTCATTCCCACATGTTGGGCCAGCTCGCGCATCACCGCTCGCCATCCTTCGTGTGCTTTCTCGCCTGCTTTAGCGAAAGCGTCGGCAAACAGTTTCTCCTGCTCGCCTGTCAGTTTTGCCTCCAGCGCGACGCCATCGGCGGTCAGGCGAATCTCGCGCACACGCGCATCGTGATCGGCTTTGGCGAGTTCGATCAGGCCTTGCGTTTGCAGTTGCCGCAGCGGCGAGTTGAGCGCCTGTTTGGTGACGTCCAGCGTGGCTTGAAGCTCCCCGACGCTCATTCCAGGCGTGTGGGCAACAAAAAACAGGATGCGATGATGCATGCGCGTGAGGCCACGCGTGGCGAGGATGCGGTCGGGCTCGGCGATGACGGCGCGCAGCGCGAAGTGCATGACTCGCCAGGCTTCGTTCAAGGCGGCCTGTGCGATTTCCGGATTTCGGGTCTTCGCGACTTTCGCGGACTTGGCGGCTCCCATGGGCTTCACAGCAATCTTTTCAGCGGACATAGGTCAATATACTTGACATTTATATTTGATCGCTTCAAAATAGGTCAATGTTCCTGACCTAACTAGGTCAACGTTGCTCGCCTAACGCGCCATCCTGCGTTCAGTTCAACTTCCGATCGCGGGAAATTCACACCCCGCACTCAAGCGCGATCACCCGTCGCCTAAAATCTTATCAATCAACAGCGCGCGCACCAGACGGTGACGCGTCGACAATTTTGGAGCATACCCATGTCACAGGCATCAATGGCGGATCGCGACGGAAAAATCTGGATGGATGGCACGATGGTGGACTGGCGCGACGCCAAGATTCACGTACTGTCACACACGCTGCACTACGGTTGCGGCGCGTTCGAGGGCGTCCGCGCTTACAAAACCGACAAGGGCACTGCGATTTTCCGCTTGCAGGAACACACGCAGCGCCTGTTCAACAGCGCAAAAATTCTGCGAATGAACATCCCATTCACGATGGACGTGGTGATGGAGGCGCAGCGCGCCGTCGTTCGCGAGAACAAGCTGGAAAGCGGTTACCTGCGCCCGCTGACGTGGATTGGCTCGGAGAAGCTGGGCGTTTCGCCGAAGGGCAATACGATTCACCTGATGGTCGCCGCGTGGACTTGGGGCGCATATCTCGGCGAGGAAGGCCTAAAACGCGGTATTCGTGTAAAGACTTCGAGCTACACGCGCCATCACGTGAACATCACCATGACACAAGCGAAGGCGGTGTCGAACTACACCAACTCGATCCTCGCCAATATGGAAGTGACCGAAGAAGGCTACGACGAAGCCGTGTTGCTTGACGCTTCGGGCTTCGTGTCCGAAGGCGCGGGCGAGAACATTTTTGTGGTGAAAGACGGCACGATCTACACGCCTGAGTTGTCGGCGGGCGCGTTGAATGGAATCACCCGGAACACGGTGTTCCACATCGCGGCCGATCTCGGTTTGACGATCAAGGAAAAGCGTTTGACCCGCGACGAGCTCTACATCGCCGATGAGCTTTTCTTCACGGGAACGGCGGCAGAGGTGACGCCGATCCGCGAGTACGACCGCATCCAGATTGGCGCTGGCTCACGCGGCCCGATCACCGAGAAAATTCAGACTGCGTTCTTCGATATCGTCAATGGGCGCAATCCGAAGTATGCGCATTGGCTGACGCAGGTTGCCTGATCCGCTTTCGGAGGGGCTGTGCCGCGACCCGACGCGGCCGCAGCAACGCCTTTAGTCCTGAGGCGGTCGTTGGGCGCTCCTACAATATCGACATCAAACTCGCCGAATCGAATCCATGAGCACCACCACACAAGACGCCGTCCACGTAACAGCAAAAGACTTGCAGGGCCCCGGCGTGGTGTTTTGCCCAAACCCGAAGATGCCTTTGTGGTCAACGCACCCGAAGGTCTACCTTGATGTTGCGACCACTGGCGAGGCGGCTTGCCCGTATTGCGGTACTAAATACGTCCTGGACGGGCCAGCGCCGCACGGGCACTAGCCAGCGTCTGCGCAGAGGCAGCGCTTACAGAACGGCCGCCACGTGCTCAGACGCCAATTTCCCTTTATCGGAAATTTTGTTGATAATCATAAAAGTAAGCTGAATAACCGCCATTCCAATTCGGGGTAACTATGGAAAACGTATCTACCGTCGTCCGCCTGCCAACGATTGAGCGGCGCAACACGACGCAGCCCTCGACATCCGCCGCGCCGGTCAGCGCCAAGGATGCCGCCAGCCTTTTGCTGCGCACCTCGGTGTCGTGCAATACGGCAATTGCGAGTTCGCTCGGCACCTACGGATTGACGTATCTGGAATGGCGTATCCTGACCAAGATTGCGGCCAGCGATGGCATCACAATTGGCGCGCTGGCTCAGGCGATTGGGCGCTCGGCACCGCAAACCAACAACGCGGTTTATCGACTCGAAGGCAAAGGCTGGCTGTCATATCAGGCCGACGTGCGCCCCGGCGTTTGCTTCATCACGGAGAAGGCGTGGGTGGTATTGCCTTACCCCGACGTGCTGATCGACCGACTGGCGCAGCGCATTGACGCTACGCTGCCAAGCCCGTTTCACATCACGCAACTGCATGTGCTGCTAGAGCAGCTTATTCAGGCTTAGGCGCAGCCTTGGCGGCGGCCTCAAGCGCAGCTTTTTCGGCCAGGGCGTTAGTGCGCTCTTCAAGCGCTGCGAGTTGTGCAGCCCGTGTTGCCGGTGTCTCAAGCGTGGTGCGCCCGAGCAAACCGCCACGGTAATCGTTGAGCAACGTGACCGCGGCTTTCTCGTAGTCAGGGCTGCCGCCCTTAATGCGAAACCCACGTCGTTTGGCTATCGCTTCGATCACACCGGGGCCATCGGTTTCATTGGCGTCCAGGCCATAGCGCGCGGTGAGCGCCTCGGGATAGCGCTCAAGCAAAACCTCGCCAAGATAGTTCGCGACCTCTTCGTCGATGTAGGCGTTGACGCCGACCAGATGACTCGCGGCGAGCAGCAATCCATCGGTTTCAAGCGCAATCTTCGGCCACATCAACCCCGGCGTGTCGTGCAGCCAGGTGCCGTCGGCCAGCTCATAGCGTTTGATTAGTTTGGTCACAGCCGGTTCGTCACCGACGCCCGCGATACGACGGTTCAACAGCGCGTTAATCAGCGTCGATTTGCCAACGTTGGGCACGCCCATCATCATGACGCGGAAACGCGGTGTCAGCCCGTCACTCTGCGGAACACCGCGATGCGGCGCGAGGAGCTTCGCAGCCGGCAAAACGCGGCCCGATTCACCGGCTTTTTTGCAGGATAAACCGATGGCCGTGACGCCTTCTTGGGCATTGAAATAGTCGAGCCACTGCTGCGTGACGACCGGATCGGCGAGGTCAATTTTGTTGATCACCTTGAGCGCCGGGCGTTGCCGCGCGATGCGCATGGCTTCGATCACCGGGTTGCAGGTTGCGGCCGGACAGCGCGCATCGAGCACCTCGATGACGACGTCGACGCTGCCAAGCGCCTCTTCCGCCTTCCTCTGCGCGACCACCATGTGGCCGGGGTACCAGTTAATGGCCATAGTTCAGACTTTCCGGCGCCAAATCAGCTTTTCGATGAAAGCGAACCTGCATAGGGGCTAAAACGTTAAATCAAAGACAATCGACATAGGCCGATTTCAAGATCCAGCCCCAATGAGGTGGGCTTTTCAGCAAAAAGCTGACGCACATCGAATTGGCGACTAAATCAGTTCCGTCTGATCGCCAGGACCGTCCGGCAAATCGGGTTCATCAATACGCTCGATGCCCGAGAGTTTCTCGCCGTCGCCCAGATTGATCAGCGTCACACCCTGCGTCGAGCGGCCCGATTCGCGGATCGATTTAACCGTTGTGCGAATGAGCACGCCGCCCGTCGTAATGAGCATGATCTCGTCGTCCTTGCGCACCAGCGTCGCGGCAACCACCTTGCCGTTCCTCGTGCTTTGCTGGATGGCGATCATGCCTTTGGTACCACGGCCGTGGCGCGTGTATTCGATAATCGGCGTGCGTTTGCCGTAACCGTTTTCGGTCGCGGTCAACACCTGCTGTTCCTCGTTTTCGGCCACCAGCATCGCGATGATGCGTTGTTCTTTGTCGAGCATCATGCCGCGAACACCGCGCGCATTGCGGCCCATGCTGCGCACATCGTTTTCGTCAAAGCGAACCGCTTTGCCGCTGTCGGCGAACAGCATCACATCATGCTTGCCGTCGGTGAGCGCGGCGCCAACGAGGTAATCGCCGTCATCCAGATCAACTGCGATGATGCCGTTTTTCTTCGGACGCGAGAAATCCTCAAGCGAGGTCTTCTTCACGGTGCCCATGCTGGTCGCCATGAAGATGAATTTGTTCGGATCGAAGTCCTTGGTCGACACGATCGCCGTGATCTTTTCGCGCTCCTGCAGCGGGAACAGATTCACAATCGGCTTGCCGCGTGAATTGCGGCTGCCCTCCGGCACCTCGTAGACTTTCAGCCAGTAAACGCGACCGCGATTGCTGAAGCACAGGATGTAATCATGCGTGTTGGCGATGAAGAGTTTTTCGACAAAATCTTCTTCCTTCGTGGCCGTTGCCTGCTTGCCACGACCGCCGCGTTTCTGCGCTCGGTATTCCTCAACGGGCTGCGCCTTGAAGTAACCACCGTGTGTGAGGGTCACCACCATGTCCTGCGGCTTGATGAGATCTTCCATCGAAGTCTCTTCCGCGTTGAACACAATCTCGGAGCGACGCTTGTCGCCGAATTTTTCCTTGATCTCGGCCAACTCGCCTTGAATGATTTCGGTCACGCGCTCGGGCTTCGAAAGAATGTCGAGCAAGTCCTGCACAGCCGCGATCACTTCTTTGTATTCGGTAATAACTTTGTCGGACTCAAGCGCGGTCAAACGCTGCAAGCGCATCTCAAGGATAGCTTTGGCCTGAACGTCGGTCAGGCGATAGGCCTGCTCTTTGACCTGCCAGCAAAAGTCAGGCGTCACGCCATCGGGACGCAAGAAGTCCACGTTTGCGCGCGACACCATCTCTTTAACAAGATCAGATTTCCAGAGCTTGGAGGTCAGCGCGACTTGCGCTTCATCAGGCGTGGCAGAAGCCTTGATGAGTTCAATGATCGGATCGACGTTGGCGAGCGCAACGGCCAGACCTTCAAGAATATGGGCCCGCGCCCGCGCCTGACGCAGCTGAAACTGTGTACGACGCGTGACGACTTCGCGGCGATGCAGGATGAACTGTTCGAGGAATTCCTTGAGATTGAGCAAACGCGGACGCATGTCCACGAGCGCAATCATGTTCATGCCAAAGCTGTCCTGCAGCTGCGTGTTCTTGTACAGGTTGTTAAGAACGATGTCCGGGATTTCGCCGCGCTTCAGCTCAATAACGACGCGCATGCCCGATTTGTCGGACTCGTCGCGCAGGTCCGAGATGCCTTCAAGACGCTTGTCGCGAACCAGTTCGCCGATTTTTTGTAACAGCGTCGACTTGTTGACCTGATACGGAATCTCGTCGACGATGATGGCCTGACGATCCGTCTTGCCAATCGGCTCGAAGTGCGTCCGGGCACGCATGACCACGCGACCGCGACCGGTGCGATAGCCGTTAACGACGCCTTCAATACCGTAAATGAAGCCCCCGGTCGGGAAATCCGGCGCCGGTACGTGTTCGATCAGCTCATCAATCGTGATCTCGGGATTGACCAGCATCGCCTGAACGCCGGTTATCACTTCCGCCAGGTTATGCGGCGGGATGTTGGTCGCCATGCCCACGGCGATCCCGGAGGACCCGTTAACCAGAAGATTCGGAAATTTCGCGGGTAGAACGGTCGGTTCCTGCTCTTTGCCGTCGTAATTGGGCTGGAAATCGACCGTTTCCTTGTCCAGATCACCCAGCATCTCCGCGGCGAGCTTTTGCAGACGGCACTCGGTGTAGCGCATGGCGGCTGCATTGTCGCCGTCAACCGAGCCGAAGTTGCCCTGACCGTCAACCAGTTCGTAGCGCATCGAAAACGGCTGTGCCAGACGCACCAGCGTGTCATAAATCGAAGCGTCGCCGTGCGGGTGGAACTTACCCATCACCTCGCCGACCACGCGAGCGCACTTCACATACGGGCGGTTATGAACGTTATTGGCTTCGTGCATGCCGAACAGCACGCGGCGATGCACCGGTTTGAGGCCGTCGCGAACATCGGGCAGCGCGCGACCCACAATCACGCTCATGGCGTAATCGAGATACGAGGTACGCATCTCCTGTTCGAGACTAATCGGTAGCGTTTCTTTGGCGAAGTGATCCATGCGTCGGGTGAGAACCTATTAACAAGCAACGAGCAAACGAGCGGTAACCCTGCTGAACGACAAAAATCAGCGAAAGTGTCGCGGGCAACCCATCATTTTAGTCTGTATCGATCACTCGCCGAATACGACAAAACTTCGGCGAGTTGCGTATCTGCCACAGATGATGACCCGAATCAGCCGCGAAGCGCATGAGGATGGCAGTTGCGCGTTGCAACCCTGAAATACCCAGTGTTATATTGCGTCAGGAGGGAACTTTGTTGCCGCACGCTTGGGTAAGTTTGAGTGCGTTCATTGCAAAGTCGCCCGTGACATCGTCTCAAGCCTTCAAGGGGTACTAAATCAATGAAACTTCGCTTAATCGCTAGCGCTGTCGCAAGTGCAGTGGTTGCGCTCACCGCGGGTGTAGTCTTCGCGCAAGCCAATCCGGCCAACAGCGCATATCTACTTTCCAACACTGGCGCAGCCGATAACAACGTCGTTCGCAGCGGTCGTTATGGCACCAACAACGCTTCCTGCAATCTGTGCTGGCGCACGGGTTTCTGGACTCCTGCGATGGCTATCGCTGAATGTGATCCAGACCTCGTGAAGAAGGCTGCTCCGGCGCCTGCCGCGCCGTCCGCTCCTGTCGCTCCGCCTGCGCCTTCCGGTGCGGTTCAGCCAGTTGCGCCGCCTGCTGCTCCAGCTGCCCCGGTCGCGCCACCAGCACCGTCTGTCCAGAAGATCACGCTCGCTTCCAAAGCACTGTTCGACTTCGACAAGGCCATCCTCAAACCTGAAGGCAAAGCCGTTCTTGATCGCGAAATCGTTTCGCGCATCAAAGAAGTGCAAAAGCTTGAGCTCGTACTCGTGACCGGTCACACTGATCGTCTGGGTTCGCAGCAATACAACCAGAAGCTCTCCGAGCGTCGCGCCGCTGCTGTTGCCGCCTATTTGGCCGGCGCTGG
>JAYWAQ010000546.1:0-3882 GCA_043782305.1 Burkholderiales bacterium | reverse complement strand
CGGATCGGTTTTGCTTGGGCCGCGAGCGCCGAACGGAATGCCGCTACCTGCGACCCAGCGGATCGATGCAAAGCGGGTGGCAGAGGTATCGAAATCGTCGCCGTCTTCCTGCTGCTTGACGACCACGGCATTCTTGAAGCCGATCTTTTCGTACGCCTTGTTCCACTCAAGAATGCCCTCGGTGACGGCCTTGCGATACGCGGTCGGGATGTTCTTGTCGAGCCAGTAAGTGATCGGTTCCTTCGGCTCGCTGAGCGCGGCACCTGGGTCTTTTTTCTCCAGCCGCCAGCGGTTGATGTAGCGCGTTTTCTGCTCACGCTTGTCAGGGTTTGTAAAGTCGCTCACGTTGGTGGTGAAATAACCTACGCGCGGATCGGCCACGCGCGGACGCATCGGTTCCGGCAGCTTTGAGAAGCCGTAATAAAAGCCCATGAATAGCGATCGCACATCGGGCAGCGTGCCCGGCACGCGCGAAGGCGGCGCGGAGGGATTCGGCATCGGCGGCGGCAATGAAACGCGATTTAGCTGGTAATGGCCGCGCACGTTGAAACCGGTCTCCGTTTCGGAGTTGCGCACTTTCTCGATGCTCGAGTTTTTCGGATCGAACGCGTACGGTTGGCGGAAGGTTTGCTCCAGCTGTTGCGCGGCCATCGGGAAGTCATTGATGAAGAGCGCGTTGGCCTCCACGAGCACACTCTTCCTCTCGGGATGCGGGGCGCTGGCGAGCACGGCGCTGGAGATCAAACTGTCGGAAAACGAGCGCTCAAGGGCATGCCGAATCGGCGCATCTGTTGCAGCGGTGTAAGAGACGTTTCGCGCGATCAGTTGAACGCCTTGCGGACCAAATTTTTTGAAGCTCGCAAAATATTGCCCGCGACCCGCTGCCAAAAATCCGCCCATCTGATTGCCGTACAAGCCGGCGTCGCCGATCGAATTCGTCACGTTCACCGAGAAGAAAAACGGACGCTCCCACATCGCCTCGGGAATCTCGATCCACACCTTATCGTCCTTGCGCCAGGTCGTGAAATAGCCCTTCTCTTCTTTTGCGTCCTTGATGATTTCAGCGAACGGCTTGGGTGCGGGCGGGCCGCCAGCAGCTGCGGCAGCGACCGCACCGGCTGCGCTCGCACGCGCAGAGGCGGCGACGGCTTGTGCCCCCTCGGCCGATTTGGGGTCGGTAATGCCGGCGGCGGTTTTGGTCGCCGCAGCGGCAACGTCGGTGGCGGCGGCGGCAGCTGCGGCTTTGGTAGGTGCATCGGTGGCCGTTGGCGCGACCGTGGCGCAGGAAGCGAGACCGAATGCGCCGCTGGCGATCAGCGCAAGATGCAGGGAGCGAAGGCGAAAGTTCATGAAAATCCTAAAATTGTTTAGGCGGCAGCTTTTTCATGAAATAACGGCTATACGTGGGCTCCAGGCGATTTACCGCGCAAATCGACTTATCGCATAAATGACGGTTAGCCCCCGTTCAACCGAGCACCCAGAGAAAAGCTGTAGCCTGACAAGCTGTGTTTGACAGCAAACTATAGAGCCTACTGCGCTTTGCGCAATCAACCAATCGCTGGCATGCGACCAAGCGCGGGATTTTCGGAACGAGTGGTGAACCTGGCCGTTTGTGGGAGCGATTTCATCGCGAAAATCGCGATGAAATCGCTCCCACCCTGTGTCAGTCAATCAAGTCGTCAGAGCGGGTGACATCGAAAACTCATCCAGCGTCGCCTCAATCACAGCCAGCGCCTGATCAATCGTTTCCCGCGAAATGTTGAGTGGCGGCGCGAAGCGGACAACCGTGTGATGCGTGTCTTTCGACAACACCCCACGCCGCAAGAGCACCTCGCAAAATTCACGCGCCGTGACCACTTTTGGATCAAGCTCCATGCCGATGAACAAACCACGCCCGCGCACCGCTTTGATCGCAGGATGATCGAAGCGCTGCAATCGTTTGATCAAGTAGCTGCCCATCGTTTCCGCACGCTCGGCGAGCTTCTCCGTTTGCAGCAGATTCACCGAAGCGAGCCCGATTGCGCAGGCCAGCGGATTGCCGCCAAACGTGCTGCCGTGATCGCCGGGATTGAACACCGACATCACGGCTTCCGTCGCCACAAACGCCGAGACCGGCAGCAGGCCGCCACCCAGCGCTTTGCCGAGCGTAATCGCATCAGGTTTGATCCCATCGTGCTCGAAACCGAAGTTGCGGCCCGTGCGCCCCATGCCGGTCTGCACCTCGTCACAAATGAGGAGAACATTGTGACGCGTGCAGATTTCGCGCGCGCGTTTCAGGTAACCCGCCGGCGGCACGATGATGCCCGCCTCGCCCTGCACCGGTTCTACAAGAAAGGCCGCAGTGTTCGGCGTGATTGCCTTTTCAAGCGCATCAGCATCGCCGAACGGCACCGCCACAAAGCCCGGCGTAAACGGCCCGAACCCGTCTCTGTATTGCTCTTCCGACGAGAAGCTGATGACCGTCGTGGTGCGGCCCGCGAAGTTGCCGGCCGCGACGATGATCTGCGCCTGATTGGCCGGGATGCCCTTGACCTTGTGGCCCCATTTGCGCGCGGCCTTGATGGCGGTTTCCACGGCTTCAGCGCCGGTGTTCATCGGCAGCATGCGGTCGAGGCCCGTGAGCTTGCACACGGCCTCGGCGAACGGCCCGAGCTGATCGGTGTAGAACGCCCGCGAGGTGACGGCGAGTCGCGACGCCTGCCGGGTCAGAACGTCAAGTAATTCGGGATTGGCGTGGCCGAAGCTCACGGCCGAATACGCGGCCATCATGTCGATGTAGCGACGGCCTTCGGTGTCCCACAAATACGAGCCTTCGCCGCGCGTCAATTCAGCGGGCAGCGGGTGATAGTTTTTCGCGCCGTAGCGGTCTTCCAGCGCGCGGGCGGAGACGGCGGTGGTTGCGGCGAAAGTGGACGTTTGGGCGAGCGTTTTTTTGAGATCGAACATGATGATGTCTGCGTGCGCAGTTCAGGGTGTGCCCGTGGAGGGCCGATAAAGAAATGATGCCTGCAAATCGATGAATTTTGGTTGCAACATCGTGTAACTATCCGGCGTATCATGCAGCTTTCTTGCATCTCAGCATCAAATCATGAGCGCGACGGCCACTCCACTCGATAAATTCGATCAAAAGTTGGTCTTGGCGCTGCAAAAAGACGGTCGCGCGACCAACGTTGAGCTGGCCGACGTCGTGCACCTGTCCGCGCCGCAATGCCTGCGCCGGGTGCGGGCGCTTGAGGAGCGCGGCGTCATTCGCGGCTACACGGCGCTCGTGGACTCCACCAAAATTGGGCTCGGCGTGATGGCGTTTGTGAGCCTCACGATTGATCGATCACAGTCAAAACGCGTGCGACAACTGGAGCCCGATCTCGCGAAGTTCCCCGAAATTGTCGAGTGCTACACCGTCTCCGGCGAGTTCGATTACATGCTGCGCGTCGTCGCGCCGGACTTGCTTGGACTGTCGGCATTTCTCACCGATAAGCTGCTGCAAGTGCCCGGTGTCGCGAGCACGCATTCGATGATTTGCATGGAGGAGATCAAGCCTTTGTCGCCGCTGCCAATGGATTGGGCGGGGTAGCGTCTACGGACAAGTCTAAGGAAGCGCGGATTTGTTCAAGCTGTCATCTGAGCGTGGCGAAGGATCACCTGGCATACAACGATTTCAATGACTCACGATCGCCCTCGCGTGCGAACTGATCCTTCGCCATGCTCAGGATGACATTAATCTGCGTTTCCTCACGCCTTTCTTGACGGTCGCTTCGCAGGCACCACACCACTACGCTTCAACCACGCGTCAAGTTCAGCGTTGAATTTTCGGGTCTCCGCCAGAAGCCAGTCGACAAACGCCCGGACCTCACTGCGCGCCTTCGCACGCTCGGAAACAAC
>JAYWAQ010000545.1:0-3885 GCA_043782305.1 Burkholderiales bacterium | reverse complement strand
GCCAACGGCAGGTAGAAAGTAGGCGGGTGCCCGGTCTCTCGTACCCCCCAGGCGGCGCGCGTTCGAGCCACTTCAAGCTCTCCCCAACGCACCACAATCTCGCGCACATCGCTAACGAGATCTGGTGGGCGCGGGAAATCCCACACTGAGATCTGTCCCTGCGCAGGAATGTCTGCAAACGGTGGGCGGTCCGTTCCACGCCAGCGCCATTGAGCGCGGGCTCGTGCCAGTGGGTCGAGATCGTTACTAGTCATCGTTGAATCTTAACCGGCGAAGCTCGCCTCCTGTGCAAGGAAGAGTCACGCCCTGATGGGTGACCCCGTGGCCTTGTCGATGATTCTCCCGTGCAGCGTTTACGTTTCGCCTTACGGCGGCAAACCACTTCCCCCCAGCAACGTGCTGGGTCAGCGCCTGAGCGGAGGTGATGCCGGCCAGTGTCGTTGTGAATCTGTACTTAGCGCTACCTTTCCACGTTGAATGCGTCGGCACTTTGCTGCTGCGACGTTCCGGGTCATTGGTCTGTTCGGTGGCGCACAGCAGACTGCTAGTACGGCAGCTAATCTCGCCGCGACGCCACGCTAATCGCCCAATATCTAACGCCCCAACGGTTGCCGTTTGACTTGAACGGTGACGCGCTGAATCAGCGCTAGGCGCATTGAGACAAAACGCTAACGCAATCGTGACGCACCAGACTCCCGACTTTTCTTCGGCGACATCGCGGTATGTGCCACAACGCACAGACACCCCACTGAAATAGACGCAATCTGCGCCTAGCCCGCTCGCCGACGAGCGCGAAGCGCTGTCTTAGTTTTTACTGCAACACAACGGAAAGAAAATCACTATGCAAACGGAAACCCTGAAGGTAACCGGAATGTCGTGCGGCGGCTGCGTGAGCAAGATTGAGAGCGCGCTCGCAGCCCTACCCGGCGTGAGCAGCGCAAAAGTATCGCTTGCAAATCAGGAGGCAACTGTGCAATTTGTCGAAGGACAGACTTCGGGGCAGCTTATGCAATCAGCCATCGAGAAAGCCGGGTACGGCGTGGAGAAGGTCGGCACAGCACCTGCCGCGCCCGCCAAGGCCGGTTGCTGCGGCTGAGCCGTGACAAACGCAAAGGCTGAGGTGAGCGGCCGGGTCACCGCGCTGCACGGACACACCACCGGAATAGGAAGGTTTTTTCGAGTCCGTCACTGGATGAAAAACGTGTTGGCGCCTGCGGCCACCCTCGAAGGATCGCAGATCCCCAGGCACATGGCCTGATGGCACAGTCGGTGCGTATCCCGGCGGCTCGTGGCCTTAGTCTTTTCGCCTGGTTTGTACCGGGCCTCGTGGCAGGACCTCGACCCACCGTTGTGTTGCTGCACGGCTGGTGTGGCAACGCGAGTAACCTGCTGCCCGCTGCGCGGGCGCTGCATCGGGCAGGCTTTGCCGTGCTGTTGATGGAGTCGCGCAATCATGGGCGAAGTGATCGTGATGATCACAGTTCACTGCCGCGCTTTGCCGAAGATCTGGATAGCGCCATCGATTGGCTGAAGACACTTTCACGCGTGGACACGACGCGTATTGTGGCGCTTGGCCACTCGGTGGGGGCCGCAGCGGTGTTGCTGTCAGCGTCGCGTCGTCATGATCTGGCCGCCGTGGTGAGCATTGCCGCTTTCGCGCATCCGGAGCAACTCATGCAGCGCTGGTTTGCGTTGCGCTATGTGCCCTACTGGCCCGTTGCCTGGTTGATCAACCGTGCGCTTGAGCGAGTCATCGGTGCAAGTTTTAACGACATCGCGCCGGTCAATACCGTGGTGAAGACGACGTGCCCCGTGCTTCTGGTGCATGGTCGGCAAGACGCCGTTGTGCCCGTCACTGACGCGCATCGAATCTGGAGGCAAGGCCACGCGCCGAACGTTAAATTGATCGAGCGCGACGGAACCCACGAAGCGTTCGATGACGCGGACGGCATCACTCGCAACATACTGGAATTTGTCGAAAGCGCATTGCGCGCACGTTCTGCGGGAACGGAAATACCGCGTCCGGGGACCGCGCGACCGACAATGGCACAAGGCGCCACTTAAGCAAAGATTGAGATGTGACGTCCGCGTCGCCATACCGCCCCAAGGGCAGTGATCAGATCGGTCCGCCCTTCGGGGGCAGCGTCTCGATGCCGCCGTCCGTCGGGCGCGCCCCGCCAACGGACTCACCAACGTCTTGATCAATCCCCTGAGTCACTCCGTCGCGGGGGCGCTGATCAATGGAATTTTTAACGCCAGTATCGGGCTCGTCGCCCGGTTGCGGCGAAAAAAGATCGTGTATCGGGTGTTTTGGATCGGACATGTCATGCTCCTTTTGCGGGTGCGAATTGAAGGAGGTGACCGACCAAAGCACAGGCCGATCACCAGGGCAAACTGTAGTGCTCAACCTGGTTGGCCCGTGTCCGCAAATGTCTCAATGCGAAGTAGGAAATGGCGCACAGCGCGGCGATATGTACGTCGACCGCCAAGTGACACGCTTCGACGTTGGCAGATGTGCTGAGAAACCGGTCTTTGTAGGTCTGCTACCTGTGCTCCAACAATACGGAGCCTTTCCTGCACGACGCCAAATCGAAGTCCCCCTCAGCAGACGCTGCGGCTGGTGAAATCGCCTCGCTCTTTGCTTACGCTGAATCCTTAGAAAGCGATACAGCGTCAAGCATTGGTCGGAAATGCGCAGGCTCGGGTGTGATGCGCTGCGGCACTTTCGCCAGATCGTCGTAGCGGCGCAAGCGGACGGCTTGATCGGCAAATGGCAGCGAAATGAACGCCGCCGTCTCCGCTCCCGTATACGCGCCACCCTGCAGTTCGAGGCTGCGCTTTGAGGCGGGAGACAGCGCCTCTCAATAGCTGGCATCCGTCGCGCAAAGATAGCGTTTCGCGTCGACATGCAATCGGATCGGCTCCAGCACTGAATCGGGGAATACGCCTCGAACAAACGGCAATGCGATGAATTGATGCAAATCGTCGCGCTGTTGATTTGCTTGAACAACATCGTCGTCAGGTTCAACGACCAGATGGCCGAGATCATGAAGGAGTGCCGCTACGATCAACTCAGGCGGCTCATTGTTTTCTTCGGCGAGCTGCGCGCATTGCAAAGCATGTTCGAGCTGCGATACGGCCTCGCGTCCGTACTGAGCCTGCCCTCGTGTGGACAGCAAATGAACAATTTCGTCAACGGACAATGCCATACTGATTCCTTGTACTAGACCAACATTTTGCGGATACGAGCCGATAGCAAGTCAATCGCGCTGACCGTGACGATAATGATGAGCATCACTGCACCCGTCTCCGCGTACTGGAATCCGCGAATGATTTCCCACAGCACGACGCCGATGCCGCCAGCGCCAACCATACCCACCACCGAGGCGGAACGAACGTTTGATTCAAATCGATACAGCGCGTACGAAATCCATAGCGGCATGACCTGCGGAATCACGCCGTAAACAATCTCGTGGAGAGCGCTTGCGCCGGTCGAGCGAATTCCTTCCACGGGTTGCGGATCGATCGCCTCCACCGCTTCCGAGAAGAGTTTTGCGAGTACCCCCGTCGTGTGCACCCAAAGCGCCAGCACGCCGGCGAATGGGCCGAGGCCAACCGCAACCACGAAGAGCATGGCAAACACCATTTCATTGATCGCGCGACAACCATCCATGAATCGACGCATTGGCTGATAAATCCACCAGGGTACGATGTTTGCCGATGCCAGCAGTGCCATTGGCACCGCCGTAACCACTGCAAGCGCAGTTCCCCAGATGGCAATCTGGAGGGTGACGATCATCTCGTTTACGTAGACCCGCCACTGCGCAAAGTTTGGCGGAAAAAATTCTGCGGCGTATGTCTTCATGTTGCCCGAATCGCGCCACA
>JAYWAQ010000544.1:0-3894 GCA_043782305.1 Burkholderiales bacterium | reverse complement strand
CGCAATGGTCGGCGATCATGTCAACATCATCAGTAATAGCTGGACCTACTGCGAGGATCAGACCACACTGGCTGATGTGACCAGCATCGACTCGATTCTGCAGGGTGCCGCCGCATCTGGTATCAGCGTATTTAACGCGTCAGGGGACAGCGGCAGCACATGTCTGAACAGGGCAGCCAATACGATAGGCGTGCCAGCGAGTTCTCCCAGTGCGACTGCTGTGGGGGGGACATCATTGACTGTGGGGCCTGCGTCGACCTATGGTGGCGAGACCTGGTGGAATGGAACCAACGATTCGCCGCCGACCGGACGGGGCGGATTCGGAATCAGCCGGTTCTTTGCACGCCCAGCCTATCAAGCGGCTCTAAATACGTCGCCCATGCGTTCGATCCCGGACGTCGCGACTAACGCTGATCCTGCGCGTGGGTTTTCTATCTGTAATGCGAGCGAGGGTGGATGCCCGTCCGGGCTTTTGTTCGGTGGCACGAGTGCGTCGGCTCCCACTTGGGCCGCATTCACCGCGTTGCTCAATCAGACTCAAGGACAGAACCTGGGTGCTCTGAACGTACAGTTGTACCCGTTGGCGGGGTCAACATATTTTCACGATGCTGCATCGATGGGTTCGGATTTTGCGCACGTTGGCCTCGGCTCTCCCCGCCTTGCCATGTTGCATCAGCGACTTACCAACCAGACCACTGGCCCGGTGGATGTAGCGTTGTCGCAGGTACGTATCTATACCGATGACGGATTTACGCTTGCGCCCAGTACCGGTTTGTTTGTACCCGTATTTGCTGACGGAGTTTCGAAAGCTAACGTGATAGTGCGGCTCGTCGATGCGAACGGCAATATTGTTGTCGGCAAAACTGTAGCGCTTACCGCCAATAGTGGTGCCCATGTGGTGATCTCGCCCGCCAGCGGAGTGACAACAAGCGACAATGGTGCAGTCGTCTTCACTGTCACGAATTTGACGACCGAGACGGTTATTTTCACTGCCACGGTCGTCACCGACGGGGTGCAGTTGACTGAGAAACCCAGGCTAAATTCAATCGTCCCGCCCGCCGCCAGCGGCAGCATCATTGCGCTCACCGGCAGCGCGGCGGCCGACGGCCTCAACACCGATACCATCACGGTCACGCTTCAGGACGCGCTTGGGCGTCCCACTCCCGGTAAGCAGATCACGCTGTCGCAAACGGGAAGCTCAGTCATCAAAGGCCCGAGCCCAAGCGTGACCAACGCCAGCGGCCAGATTCAATTCATTGTTACCAACACCAAACAGGAAAACGTCATCTACACGGCGTTCGACGGGAGCGATGGCGATCTGCGAGTGCCCGGTTCTGCCTCGGTGAATTTCAGCGCCGGGGGCAGCGAAAACTGCGGCAATACCAACTTTGGCGATCCCAACATCACTGCTGGAGCAGGCTACGCGATGACGCCTTTCGCGACTGGTTTTCTGCCAAAGAACACCAATTTTGGAGGTGTCGGCTACGGCTGTCGCGGCGTCTCGGGCATTGCCTTTGACGCGGCGGGCAATTTGTTTGCGGGTGACATTCACAGCGGCAATATCTACAAATTTGGCCCGACCGGCGGCGTTGCCGGTGCGGCGACATTGCTGACGCCAACGCCATTGGAACCCGGGATGGGCGGCATCACCTTCGGGCTCGATGGAAAACTCTACGTTGCGTCCAACTCCACGACTGGCAATTTTTTCACGGGTGCGGTGCGGGAAATCAATCCGGCCACCGGTGCCGTGGTGCGCACCGTCGCATCCTCGATTACCTGCGCCAGCTTCATCGCGACCGATCCGCTCAGTGGTGACCTGTTTGTCGACGATTCGTGCTCGGGTGCGGGGTCTGACAACGGCTCGATCTGGCGCATCAACAATCCGGGTAGCGCCACCCCTACGACCACGGTCTACGCGACGACGCCGGGCGTCAATGGCGGCGTCACGTTCTCGACCGGCGGCACGTTATATGTGCTCGACTATCTCGCCAACGGCGTGGCAAAGATAACGGGTACCAACAAGCCGCAGCCCGCCACTCTGAGCGTTTTGCCGGGGTTGCAGAACGTGGCGTTGAACGTTGTTGCGATGGGTGCACAGCCCAATGGCGACGCCAAAACACTAGTCATAGGCACGGCGCCCGACGCTTCCGGGTTCCCCGCCGGCATAAAAGCGTTCGACACAACAACCAACCCGGTGACCACGTCCTCGATGCTGGTCAACAACGCTTACGCCAACGTGCAGATCATTGGGCCCGATGGCTGTCAGTACGCCAGCATGGCGGTCGCCGTGTACAAAATCACCAACGCCGACGGCAGCTGTCCGCTCGCCATTGGCAGTCCATCCTTGGCTTTGAGTCCGCCCTCAGTTGCGCCCAACCCGGCGCAGGGCAGTGCCAAATCCTTCACAGCAAGTTTCCACTACACAACGGTGCCTGTCGGCACGCCGGTATTCTTTCTGGTCTTCGGTGCCAACGCGCAGCAAAAGCAGGTACTCACGGACGCGAATGGCAAAGCGACTTTCACGTACACGGGCGTCAACGCGGGCACCGACACCATCATCGCCTCGGGCACCGCTAATAGTGTCCTGTTGACATCGAGTCAGGCAAAGGTGACCTGGGTTAACGGCGTGCACACCACGTCGCTCGATCTCAATTTGAGCCCGACCGGCGGCACTGCCGGTACCCGCACTACGTTGTCGGCAACGCTCGTTGACGTGTCAGTCACGCCAGCAGTCGCAATTGCCGGAGCGACTGTGCAGCTTGCCGTGGGCAGCCAATCGTGCAGCGGCGTGACCAATGCAAGTGGTGTCGCGAGTTGCAGTTTCGTTCTGACCACCGTCGGCAACTTCACGCTCACCGCGAGCTACGCCGGATCGGCAACCTTCTCGTCGGTGAGCGCGTCTACGGGCTTTTCCGTGGTGGCACCGACCAAAATCGATATCGACGGCAACGGTAGCGTTGACGCACTGACCGACGGGCTCTTGATTGAGCGCTGGTTGTCGGGCCTCACGGGTATAGCGCTGACCAACACTGCTATCGGAACCGGTGCGACGCGGATCACCCCGGCGGACATAACGGCTTATCTGACTGCGCTGCGCCCGGTGCTGGATGTTGATGGCAACGGTCAGTTCGATGCGGCCACCGATGGTTTGCTGATCGTGCGTTACCTGCTTGGCCTTCGTGGTGATGCGCTCATCGCAGGGGCAGTCATGGGTGGCGCACCGCGAAGCACCAGCGCCGCTATCGAAACGTATATCCAAGGACTGTTGCCCTAGGCTGTGTCGTCCCGAGATAACCTGCGTCTGGATCGCGTCGGTGTCGTAGCCCTTGCGGCAATCAGATGCTCGGCGCTGATCGCGGGTGCTTACAACCCCAACACCGGTAAACTCGCCGACATCACATCAAGACTCAGCGTCCTCAATACCAACAACTGGCTGGATATCGACGGCAACGGGCAATCGCTAGCCGCAAGCGACGGCGTGCTGTTGCTTAGAGCGCTGTTCGGTTTGACCGGCACGGCTGTTACTGATAACGCACTCGGTGCACCACCGCAAGCGCGAAGCGATTGGGCCGCGATTCGCACCTATCTCAACAGCACATGCCAGTTGGGGCTACCGTAGAACCAGAAAACCATAAAGGCAATGATTCTCAGAGGCGAGAAATACCCGCGCCTTGTGAACGCTAGAATTGATTCAATCTCAATTGCATTGCCCGAATGGTGGAATTGGTAGACACAGCGGACTTAAAATCCGCCGCTTTCGTGAATAGCGGGCGTACCGGTTCGATTCCGGTTTCGGGCACCAATCGCGCCGACGGGCGCGATTGGTTCGAATATGATCCAGCCAGCGCGGCTAGTTCATGGCCTTTCCCACGCAATTTGAGTTTTAGAAGCTGG
>JAYWAQ010000543.1:0-10778 GCA_043782305.1 Burkholderiales bacterium | reverse complement strand
TGGCCGCGCTCGGCGTCAAATTCACCGGCACCTTCCGGCGCGAAGTCGAACCTACGCCGAACGGCCTGGCAAAACTCATTTCGGTTGATGTCACCGCGCTCGATACGCGCCTCGCCGACTGCGAAATCACGCTCTTGTCGGATGTCAACAACGGCCTCACCGGCGAGCACGGCGCATCCGCTATTTTTGGGCCTCAAAAGGGCGTTGCAACGAGCGATGTGGCGCGCGTCGATGGCGTCATCGCCGCCTACGCCGAACGTCTGGAAGCCGCGCTACAACGCTCCGCTAAAGATAAGGCAGGTGCTGGTGCGGCGGGCGGCCTCGGTTACGCGTTGCAGCTGCTCGGCGCAAAATTCGAGTCTGGCGCACAAACCGTCGCCCGCCTCGTCGGCCTCGCCGACGCCTGCCAAAACGCGGACTGGCTCATCACTGGCGAAGGCCGCTCCGATGCACAAACCCTGCTCGGCAAAACCCCGTTCGCCGCCGCCCAAATTGCCAGAGACAACGGCAACCCCGGCCTGAAAGCCACGCTCATCAGCGGCGGCGTCGATTCCGCCTCGCTCGAAGCACTAAACGTCACCTTCAACGGCGGCTGCTTCTCCATCGTCCCCGGCCCAATGGCGCTCGATCAAGCGGTCATCCGCGCGCCGGAATTACTGGCGAATGCGGCGGAGCAAATTGCACGGATTGCGGTGGTTGGCAAGTAGCAGCTTTTCGCTGAAACGACGGCTGATATTGGGATTAAGGTCCATTTACGCCATTATCGATAATTGGCAAATCGTCCGCCTAGCCTCAATGCAGTGGGGATTGCACCGAAAAGCTTAATCTGCTGGCACGGCAAAGTCATCGCTCCGACGAGCCATCCAGTTTTGGCGCATCGCTGGTTCTTATTTTATTTTTTTTCTGATTTCGCTAATAAGAACGACCGGGCACATGCCTTATTAAAGCCAGCGATACTCATCGTGCATTCAGGACCCGAGCTCTCGTGTCCCACGGCAATCCGGAAAACGACTGCATCCCCAAAAAGCCTTACCTGCGCTTGCTCCAGCTTTGGAAACACGCTTCGCCATCGGCGATTTGCATCGGGGACAAGGCATATCGCTGATATCAATCGCCGCTCGGGTCGGCGCATCGGCTCGAACATATTCGATAGGCCCGCCATTTGGCCGCCTCGCGGCGTCGCGATCTTGCGTCGGCACCTGCGCGCCCTCACGCAGCAACGTTCGTAGCTCGTCGCCGGTAACAAGGCGGATATTTCGGCCAACGGCAAACGCCTGCGCGTCGCGCGTGAACGCCCCGAGACTGACCACCATCCCCGCGCTCGCGCCCTCCGCCGTCATCGCGCCAAATAGCTCGCGAACGATAGCGACACTCACTTTAGTGGCCCGATACTGCTTGCACTGAACAACTGTCGATTCGGAGCCCTTTCGAATTACCAGATCAACGCCACCGTCAGGTCCCGCGCCTCCGCGTTCTGTAACAACGTAGCCACGCCGCCGAAAAGCCTCGCCAGCGACCAGTTCAAACTCATGCCAATTTATCCGATTGAGCGCCGACGCAGTGGGATCATCACGCACGTCATCTGCAAGGTGAGACCGCTTGCGTGCCTTCCACGCAGAAATACCGGCTCCGCAGGTAAACGCAAAAGGCAGGAGGTACTGACCAAACATCGCAAGTCCACGCCACATACTCGGGCCTACAACATCAAATATCTTGCGCGGATCGGTTGAGGTGGGCGGTAAAGGGGAGTTCGCATACCAATGCAATCCGAAGTAGCTGATCGCCGCAAGCGAAAGCCCGAGCCACCAAGGTAGGCGCGACGCAATTTCGATCAAATCCTCAAAAGTCGACGTTTTGCGTCGGCTCATAATCGGTATTGGTAAATATAAAAAATTGAACTCAAGCCCGCAACTCCACCTGCTCCGCCCGTTCACAAAGCGCTTCAATCACGTTCTCGACCAGATCGGTCTCCACGAGAAACGGGTTAAATCCGGAGGCGTCGTGCCAGCGGGCCGATTCTGGCGCGGCGGTCGCGAGGTCGGCTGTGTAGCCCATGCCCCATATGGGAAACAGGCGCCGCCAGGGCTCGGCGTAGCGCAGCAGGGTGACCTCGGCGTGGCGCTTGTCGGTGACGACCAGGTTGTAGACGCGGTTCACGGCATCGCGCGGGCCTTCGAGGCATTGCAGCGCGTGCGTGGGCGACACGCAGAGATAGCCGGTGACGCCGAGCGCGTTGTTCCGGCGCAGGCTCGCAGTCAGGATTTGCTCGGCGTCATTTTTTCCGAGCGGAGCAATCAGGCGGCTGGCGTAGATGAGGCGGACTAACTTCACGACGCGCTACTTTGTCTTCTCGATACCGAACAAAATCCGCTTGGCGTCGTCGGTCATGTTGTTGTTCGCGGGCACGCTCAGGTCTTTGGCAATCTGATACGCACGGATCGTGGCGGGACGCTCCTTGATCGCGTGAAACCAGCGCTTCAGGTTCGGGAAATCGTCGAGGTTCATTTGCTGCCGCTCGTACGGCACCACCCACGGATAAGAGGCCATGTCGGCGATTGAGTAATTCCCGGCCAGAAATTCGCGGTCCGCCAGGCGCTTGTCCATGACGCCGTAAAGGCGCGCAGTTTCTTTGACATAGCGATTGATCGCGTAGGGCAATTTCTCCGGCGCGTACGTGCCAAAGTGATGGTTCTGGCCCGCCATCGGGCCGAGCCCGCCCATCTGCCAGAACAGCCACTGAATAGCCTCTTTGCGCCAGTACGCATTTTTGCGATCCAGAAATTTCTTCGATTTGTCGGCGAGGTAGAGCAGCATCGCGCCGCTTTCGAAGAGCGTCATCGGCTCACCGTTCGGCATGCCCTGCATCGGCTCGTAATCAACCATCGCGGGGATCCGGTTGTTCGGCGCGATTTGCAGGAAAGTAGGATCGAATTGCTCGCCTTTGCCGATGTTCACGGGAATGAGGCGATATTTCATCTTCGCTTCTTCCAGGAACATCGTGATCTTGTGGCCGTTCGGCGTGGTCCAGTAGTAGAGATCAATCATTGCGGTACTTCTTGGTGAATGAGATTTTCCTGAGTCAAAGAAAAGGGCTCGTGCCCGCTCAATGCCATGCAATGCGAATGCCAGTCAGGAGTTTTGATGGAAACTAGCCGGTCTGTCGAAGGCTGGCGTCCAGCCTGAAGATTACTCGAATTGGAGCGAGTATCGTCACGCTCAATGACATCGCGCATGTCGTGATATTGGTGAAGCAGGCGATTGCCAAACAATAATTCCCCCGCTACAGTCCGGTGCTACGCTATTGCCGCACGATCCACAGGAGGCCCTCATGAACGCTCGCGCCACATTCAACCGCATGGAAGAGAGCACGAAACAGGACTGGGGTCTGATCGTTCCGGAGGCGATGAAAATGGCCCGCTCACTGCCGGATCGCGTGATTGCGCATCTGCAATTGCTGGACGGTGATTACGGCGGATTTCCGATTGATCGTTACAGCCACAGCCTGCAAACTGCAACGCTCGCATTGAAGGATGGGCGCGACGAGGAATACGTCGTCTGCGCGCTTTTGCACGACATCGGCGACACGCTTGGCTCATTCAATCACCCCGATATTGCAGCGGCGATTTTGAAGCCGTTTGTGTCAGAAGCGAACCTCTGGATGGTGCAGAACCACGGCATTTTTCAGGGCTATAACTTCTTTCATCACATCGGGCTCAACCGCGATATGCGCGACATGTTTAACGGCCACGCGCACTACGAGCAAACCGCTGAATTCATTGAGCGCTACGACAATCCGGCGTTCGATCCGAAGGGCTAAATCTTTCCCATCAGCACCTTCGAACCGATGTTGCGACGCATGATGGCGAAGCCTAAGAATTCGGTTTATAAAGCCGCTGTTGATAAAGAACTGGCGACTACTTAGCGTAGGTATTCGTCTCGCCCAACCCGTTTGCCGGAGACGCACATGGCCGAAAACAAGACCAAGCAAACCGATCTCAGCGTCGACGCTCATCTCGATGCGATTGCCGACGAGGCGCGTCGGCAGGATTGCCGTGAGTTGATCAAGCTGATGAGCGGCGTGACGAAGTGCGAGCCGAAGATGTGGGGCACGGGCATCGTCGCTTTCGGCTCCTATCACTACAAGTACGCGAGCGGCCACGAAGGCGATTCGTGTCTCACGGGTTTCGCTTCGCGTAAGGGCGACATCAGCATTTACCTGATGTGCGGGGCCGACGGACTTGAAGCGTTGTTGGCAAAACTCGGAAAGCACAAAATGGCCAAGGCCTGCCTGTATGTGCGTCGCTTGTCCGACATCGACCTGGCGGTTCTGCGGCAGCTGGTTCTGCGCTCGGTGACGGAGGTCAAACGTCGCTATCCGTGAGATGGGATGACATCGCAATTGGATGAGTCAGCTTTGCTTTGCAACCCCTGCCAATCAAGGGCTGTCACTACAAAATGTCATATGTCGATAACTGACGAATATTAGCTACAGCCGTTTATCAATAGGGCACGATGCCGCCGCGCTATTGACGCGGCAACTGGACTCCCCTCGCAAATGTTGGGCTGGCCGGTCGCATAATGTACCCGACCACGCCGCAAAAAATAACAGCAGCGGCAATCACAATCGTCACTCAAGGGAGCGTTTCATGTTTTCCATTCAGCGAATTTTTATTGTCGCGAGCTTAACGTCCGCGCTGCTGCTCACAGGCTGCGCGCAATCACCCCGGCAGGCTGATGCGCACGATCACGGGCGCGTCGAGGGTGCAACGGTCGCGGGCGGCCCGCGCTACGCGGTCGACGCGACGTGGCCGAAACCGCTGCCGAACAACTGGATTCTTGGGCAGGTTGCGGGCATCGCCGCGGCCAAAGACGACACCATCTGGATGATCCATCGGCCACTCACGCTGACCGATGACGAGAAGGGTTCCACGCTCACGCCCAAGCGCTCGAAGTGCTGCTCGGCGGCGCCGCCGGTGTTGCAGTTTGATCGCGCGGGAAACTTGCTGCGCTCATGGGGTGGCAAGGGCGCGGGGTTTGACTGGCCCGCGAACGAGCATGGCATCTACGTTGACCCGAAGGGCGACGTCTGGATCGGCGGCAACGCCAACAACGACGGCATGTTGCTCAAGTTCACGCCCGACGGCAAATTCCTCATGCAGATCGGCAAGGCGAGCAAGAGCGAAGGCAGCAACTCCACCACGCAACTCGGCCGCCCTGCGCACATGGAGCTCGATGCTGAAGCCAACGAGCTCTACGTCGCCGACGGTTACGGCAATCGTCGCGTGATCGTGTTCGACGCCGCAACCGGTGCCTACAAGCGGCATTGGGGGGCGTACGGCAAGCAGCCGCAGGACGGCGACTTCCCGAACTACAACCCCGAGTCGCAGCACTTCGGCATGCCCGTGCACTGTGTCCGGATGACCAAAGACAATCTCGTCTACGTCTGCGACCGCATGAATAATCGCGTGCAAATTTTCAACAAGAAAGGCGAGTTCATCAAACAGTTCGTTTACGACGCAACAACGCAAGGCTCAGGCGCCGTGTGGGACCTCGTACCCTCAGAAGACGTTGCGCAACGCTACCTCTTGATCGCCGACGGTACCAGCAACGAAGTGCGCATCGTGGAGCGCGCTACGGGCGAAAAAATTGGCTCATTTGGCCGCCCCGGAAGGCAAGCGGGAGACTTCCACTGGGTACACAACATCGCGATTGATTCGGAAGGATCGGTGTACACGAGCGAGGTAGACACGGGGAAGCGGGCGCAGCGGTTTCGGCGGGTGCAGTGAGGCGTGAAATGGTTGACTTTTCACGCGCGCTGATGGCTACAGCTTTTTCGTAAAACCACGGCTGCTCAAGGGCTGAACGCACAATTATGTATAAGTCGACAATTAGACTTTTCAGTGCCTAGCCCCAACAGCAGCCTGCTTTCACTCGAAAGCTATTGCTACTTACTGAGCGTACTCGGCGTCACGGACATGGGGTTGAGCAGTCGACCGTCCGGGCCTGTGGTGCGGTAGTTGCGGTCGACGATGAGCTCAACCGCGCCGGAATTGTTGCCGTAGGCAAAGCGCACATCGTTGGCGAAGCACCACAGGCGTCCGTTGCGGGTGGCCTTGTAATTCGCGTTGGCGCCGATGGCAAATGCGCTACCCATGTCCTGATCGATGCAGCCGATGAGCGTCATGTAGTGCCCGTTTGGAAAGCGCAGCAGCGGTGAAAAAATACGTTGCACCCAGTTTTGCGGCGGGACGCCTTCGGGGCCAGCGCGGAACTGGCGGTCATGCCACGAGCCCATCGCCGTCATGCGATAGCGCGCACCCTGGATGAGATCAATGCCGGTGTCGTTCCACTCGGCGTTGGCCACAATCATGGCGCGTGGAATGGCCATTACGGGTGAGGGTACCCGCCGCAACCGGCGGCGCACGCTGCACAAAAAGTCACTTTGAAACCCCTCGATAGATCGCGAGTCTTTCAGTGAAAGCCCGCATTAATTGTTTTGCTCCGTTGCTGCGACATTATGTTCCCAGCATTCGAGCATGCACAGCGCAGCGCTCCCGACAGTCGGTAGGCGCGGCCTTATGACGTCCGGCGTCGCTGGCTTCGTTTGCCGCCTGCCGGTTACTGCGGCTTGTATTCGGTAATGGCCTTGTCGAGCGCTTTGTATTCGTCGCAATCCTTGTTGCCGCAAATCGATTCGAGTTTGGCGAGTTGCGCGCGGGCTTTGACCAGATCGTTGGTGCGCACGTAGGCGACGCCCAGATAGCTATTGGCACCGCGATGGAACGGCTCCAGCGCGAGCGCGCGCCCGTAAGCGTCAAACGCGTCCGGATACTTGCCGGCCCAGCGGCTGGAGTAGCCAAGCATGTTCCATGCGTCGGCGTTCTTGGGGTCTTGTAGCGTGGCGCGACGGAAGTAGTCGGCGGCGATCGTCCATTGCTTTTCTTCCACTGCCTTTTTGCCAGCGACATAGTCAGCGGACGCGACGTTTTTGGCGGGACTGGTTTCGGTGTCAGCGGCGTAAAGCGCGCTCATGGAGGACACTGCCAGCGTGAGTACGAACGCACGGAGAATTTGAGGATATTTCATACTGATTTCGCGATTGAGGTTGAGGGTAGATGGATACCAGGCCGTGGACGGCCGCTAAACGACCGCCACGGATGTCAGGGCTACTCCTGACGTGTGCGTACGTTGCCGAAGCTCGTGACTTCCTTCTCCTTCTGGCAAACATCGCGGTCATTGCGCTTGAGCACCGTACGCTCACCGAGACCACAGGGCAGCGCGGGCAAGTCGACAACACCGCCTGCACCCGTGCACATATCGCCACCGTCATCGGCTTCTTTGCCGGGTTTGTAGTTCATGCCCGGCGTGCACAGCCGGTTTGAATGGAATACCCATTCTTTGGCCTTTTTCTGGCAGACAGCTTTATCGCCGGGAATCAGCGCGAGATCATAGCCGCCATCGCAGAAAGCGACTTCACGGGCACTGGCTCCGCCAATCATGACGACTGCGGCGAGGGTAGCAAAGACAAAACGTTTCATGACAATCTCCTGGAAAAATGGGGGGTTCAGTTCTGTCAGACGACGCGTCTGGCATGGGATGAACTTTAGGAGGGATGACAGGCGTTGAACATACGGCGATTGCCGTAGCCTGGGTGGCCAGATGACGTACGCCCCTACCCGCGTCGCTGCCAGCGGCTGCCGGGAAGTTGCTCGATGTTGCCTGCCAGTTCAAGCATCGTGAGTTCGGTGACGATTTGATCGACCGCCAATCCGCTGCGATTGACTAACGTGTCGACATCGATGGGCGTATGTTCGATAAATTTGAGCAGCGCGGAGTCCGCCACCGCAGACAGCGCGCCACTCTTTGTAGATGTCGTGGCGACGACTTCGATGCGCAACTCCTCAAGCACATCCTGCGCGGTCTCGACTAACTTCGCGCCCTGCTTGATGAGATGATGACAGCCCTTATGAAACGTCGAGTGAATCGAGCCGGGGATGGCGAACACTTCGCGACTTTGATCGCCCGCCAGCCGCGCTGTGATTAGCGAACCGGAATTCATGGATGCTTCAACCACCAGCACGCCGAGCGAGAGCCCGCTGATGACGCGATTACGCTTTGGGAAATTTTCTGCGAGTGGCGGCGTGCCGAGCGGATATTCGCTGATGATCAGGCCGCGTTCGGCGATGCTGTGCGCGAGCACCTTGTTTTTTGCAGGATAGACACGATCAATGCCGGTGCCGATGACGGCAATCGTCGAACCTGAATTTGCATTCGTTGCCCGCAACGCACCGACGTGCGAGGCCGCATCGATGCCGAGCGCCATGCCTGAGACTACCGTGACGCCACGCTCGGCAAAAACCTCTGCGAAGGCCTCAGCGGTATCCGCGCCCCCTTGCGAGCAGTTGCGCGAACCAACCATCGCAAGGGCGGGATTGTCGAGCAATTCGATGCGGCCTTTGGCGTAGAGCACGATGGGCGCGTCGCCGCTTTCGAGCAGCGCTTTGGGATAGGCGGGATGCGCCCAGGTGAGCAGGTGATGCTCGGGCGCGGCAGCGAGCCAGGCAAGCGCTTCGTCGATCTTGGTTTGCGTTTCGGCTGACGGCGCAGCAGTGATGGCACGAGCGATTTTGTCGCTGACGATCTCGGTCAGTGTGGCCTGAGTCGCGTCAAAGATGGTCGCGACATCGCCCAACTCCGTGAGCAGCTTGTGCAACGTGCGCGAGCCGACACCCGGTGCGAATGCGAGGCGTAAAAAGTGAAGGTCGTCGGCGTGGGTGGTCATCGTGATTTTTTGAGCAGTCTACAAAAAAAACAAAGGCACCGCGCGGGTGCCTTCGATTTCAGCAGCAAAGCTGCGAATGCTTATGGATTGCGCAGAACATAGCCTGCGCGCAGGGTCTGGGTGCCGCTGTTCATCACCATGCCGTACGAGATACCCTCGAATACGCGGAACACAAACACGAGGGCCACGCGTTCCTCCGGTATGTCGAGTGTTGCGGGTTCTGCCGTCGGCTGCTTCGGCCAGAACGGCACCCAGTTGAGTGTGTTCTCGTTGTAGCGTGGATTGGCGAAGGTTTCTTTGGTCTTGTATGCGGCCAGCACGTGGCCGACTTCCATGCCATCGCGCTTGCCGAGATTCATTGTGATGACGTCGAGTTTTCCTGCTTCGGAAATGCCGTTCGGCAATGTCATGACCAGGCCTTCGACCTTGGCCTCTGGAGCATGTGGAATGTAGGCCATCGTCTCCCTGGGCGGCTCCGGAATCAGATAGTCGCCGACCTGAATTTCCTGCTTCACGCTGACAATTTCGAGCTTGGCAACGTCACCGTCGCGCAACACTTTGGCGTCGCCCAGATAAGTGGCTTCATAGCCAACAATTTGCGGATCCGGCTCGTTGTGCCGCCACTTGTACCAAGGCCGCGCCGTGACCGATGGATCACGCAGTTGGCGCCCCTTGCGAAACATTTGAAACACCTTGCCCATTTCAGGCTTGATGCCCACGGCGTACACCGTATCAGCGGTACCGAACGCAACGCGTTCGCCGGTCGACTTCACGATTTGTGCGGCGGTATCAAACGTTTCTGCGCCGACCACGCGGTTGCGCAACATGAAGGGCTCAATGTCCGCAGGCGCGATGCTCGGAATGGCCGCCCCTTCGCGTGCTTCGGCGCGAATTTGTGGCGACAGGCGCACCACGCCGCGCTCCTCGGGGATGCCGCTTCCGCCAGGCGCAAATCCCAAACGTGGCCCGCCCGGAGCGTTGCGATCCAGATAGATCACCTGACCCGGATATATCCAATGAGGATTTTTGATCTGCTCGCGATTCATGCGCCAGACTTCGGGCCAGCGCCACGGCTGTTTGAGAAATTTGCCGGAGATGCCCCAGAGCGTGTCGCCTTTGACCACGGTGTGGCTGTCCGGCGCGTTCTCACGCACTTGTACGGGCGCGGTGGGCGCTTGCGCCAAGGCGAGCGTAGCAACGGTGACGACGGCGACCGAAGTCACAAATCGCGCAGCGCGACGTGCGAACGTTGACTCTGATGAAAAAAATGGAGGGTTCGTTAACATTCCGTGTCCTGGTGGCGGCGTCTAGTCGACGACATTGTCATATTTTTCGGAAGTGCGAAGTTTCTCGCAAATCCGGCCATTTCTGGCGTCCGGAATATGGAAAAGTCGAAAAAGACCCAAACCTTAAGAAATTACATGAAGATTGTGCAACCAGACATCTGATTTGGCAAGTAAATGGCGCTCCTAACTATCCTTGAATACCCCGATGCGCGGCTAAAACGCATCGCTGCACCTGTGACCGAGTTCACGCCCGCTATCAAAAAGCTGGTCGACGACATGGCGCACACGATGTATGACGCCCCCGGAATCGGCCTCGCGGCGACGCAGGTGGACGTGCACAAGCGCGTGATCGTGATCGACACATCAGAGACCAAGAACGATCTGAAAGTCTTCATCAACCCTGAAATCATCGTCGCCGACGGCGAAATCGTGGGTGAAGAGGGTTGCCTGTCGGTGCCGGAATATTACGAAAGTGTGCGTCGCGCGGCGCACGTCGTGGTGCGGGCGCAGGACGCAACGGGCGAAACCTTCGAGCTGGAAGCGACCGAATTGCTTGCCGTCTGCATTCAACATGAGATGGATCATTTGAAAGGCATTGTGTTCGTGGAACACTTGTCGCAACTCAAACAGATTCGCATCAAGAACAAAATGAAGAAACGGCACCGCGAGGCGGAACGGGTTTAAGTCTGAGGTTTTGTGGGAGCGGTTCC
>JAYWAQ010000542.1:0-3899 GCA_043782305.1 Burkholderiales bacterium | reverse complement strand
AGGAGACGGGGCGCGCAGCGATCTGGGAAGTGGATGTCAAGACCGGCAACCATCGTGAATTCGCCACTGGACTTCGCAATCCGGTCGGCATGGCGTGGGCACCTGAGAGCGGGATTCTGTGGACAGCGGTGAACGAGCGCGACGAATTGGGTCATGACCTCGTGCCGGACTACATGACATCGGTGAAAGACGGTGGTTTTTACGGTTGGCCCTACAGCTACTTCGGAAAAAATCTCGATAACCGCGTGCAGCCACAACGCCCGGATCTAGTGGCCAGCGCGCTCGTGCCTGACTACGCGTTAGGCTCACACACGGCCTCGTTGGGGCTTGCCTCTTCGTTGGGATCCACGCTGCCTGATCGTTTCCGAAGTGGCATGTTCATTGGGCAGCACGGGTCCTGGAATCGCAAACCACGTAGCGGCTACAAAGTCATCTACGTTCCGTTCGTTGGCGGCAAGCCTGCAGGCGATCCGATTGATGTGCTGACTGGATTTTTGAGCGAGGATGGCAATGCGATGGGCCGCCCTGTGGGGGTCGCCGTGGACAAACGCGGTGCCCTCTTGGTGGCGGACGATGTGGGCAACATTATCTGGCGAGTGAGCGCCGCTAGCGCTCCGGTCGCGTCACCTCCTTCGCCAGCATTGCCCTCCTTGTCGTATCGGCTTAAACGTTAATTTTTCATGTCTACACTCGCCTCGAACATTGTTGCCATCGGCGATCACAAGGGCAATCAAGATCGTCAAAGCGCTGGCTCAGCGCTAGTGGCGACGCGGCCGCCACGCGCAGTGACGGAGGTAGCCAACGATCCCAGGATGAATAACCTGCTCGCGGCGCTGCCAGCCGCCGAACTCGAGCGCTGGTTGCCACAACTTGAGCCGGTGCAGATGCCCTTGGGCAAGGCGCTGTACGAGCCCGGCAGCAGGATGACACACGTCTACTTCCCTACGACTTCTATCGTCTCGTTGCTATATGTGATGGAAGACGGCGCATCAGCGGAAATCGCGGTCGTCGGACGCGAAGGTATCGTTGGCATCTCGCTCTTCATGGGTGGCTCGTCGACGCCGAGTCGTGCCGTGGTGCAAAGCGCTGGCATGGGCTATCGGCTGCAGGCCAGCCTGATGATGCAGGAGTTCAACCGGGCCGGGCCGGTGCTGCACTTGCTGCTCCGATACACGCAGGCACTCATCACACAAATGGCGCAGACAGCGGCCTGCAATCGCCATCATTCTCTTGATCAGCAGCTGTGCCGATGGTTACTGCTGAGTCTCGATCGCTTGAACAGTAATGACCTGGCAATGACCCAGGAACTGATCGCGAACATGCTCGGTGTTCGCCGCGAAGGTGTTACGCAAGCTGCGGGTGTGCTGCAGGACGCTGGACTGATCAGTTATCGGCGCGGGTACATCACAGTGCTTAACCGACAGGGACTTGAGAAGCGTACTTGCGAATGCTACGGCGTGGTCAAGGCTGAATATGATCGACTGCTGCCGCTGAAACCAGCTGCGTGAATTCAGTGCTGCCCGGCCGACTCTGAAGTCAGTGCGTCAGATGCCAGGTGTGCAGCGCGATCTGCTCGTCCTCGTGCGCCAGCATCACGTGCACAGAGGCCTCACCGACGATGTTGCTCAGGCCTTCACAGATACTGGTTCGTGTGGCCGCGTCGTTTTCACCAATGCCGCCGGTGAACACCAGGGCGTCAATGCCGCCGAGCACCGCAGCCATCGCGGCAATCTGTTTCTTAATGGAGTAACAAAACATCGCAATCGCGAGCGCTGCCTCGGGATTTGTGGCTGCCGCCTCGCGCAGCTTTCGCATGTCACCACTCACGCCTGACACTCCCAGCATGCCGGACTGCTGATCAATCAGTGACTCCAAAGCTTCGGCGTCGTAGTCATGTTCGCGGGCGACGAAGGCGAACACACCGGGATCCATGTCGCCGCAGCGCGTGCTCATCATGACGCCGCCGCTCGGCGTCAGGCCCATGCTGGTGTCGACTGATAGACCTTTGGCCACAGCAGTCACGCTGGCACCATGTCCCAGGTGCGCGATCACTAAACGCCGCGGCACCTCGTTGCCAAACTGGCGCACGATAGATTCGCAAGAAAGGCCATGAAATCCGTAGCGCTCAATGCCCTGGCTACGCAGCGTTTTCGGCAGCGGCAGGGTGCGTGCGACCGCGGGCATGGTGGTGTGAAATGCGGTGTCGAGGCAGGCAACTTGCGCCGCATCGGGGAATTGTTTCTGCGCGAATTGAAGCAGAGACAGCGCAGGTGGCACATGCAAGGGCGCGAACACCTTTGCGCTCTCAAGATGCTGCATCACAGTCGCGTCAATGAGCGTATGGTGACGGCAGAGCGGGCCGCCATGAACGATGCGATGGCCGACCGCTGCAATCGTCGGCAAGCGTTGGTCCACTAGCAATCCGGCAATCCGGTCAACCGCCGAATAGGGCGATTCACCGACACGGCTGTCATTGGCAAGCACGGTACCGTCGGCGTCTTTTGCCACGAACGCGATGTGCCCGTTTTCAGCGCATTCAGCCGCACCTGACACCAGCATTCGACTGGTGTGAAAGCCCACTAGATACAGACCGAACTTGAGTGAAGACGACCCGGCGTTCAGCGCCAAAATAGGAAGACAGGAGTCGTCGTTCATGCAAGGCCCTCTTCGTCAGTGCCAACATACTTTAACTTGGCAGAGAAGCCAATGGCATTGACGGCAGCCTGAATCTGCGCCGGCTTGATGCGAGCCGTGTCGGCCCGCACGATTGCGGTTCCGGGCGCAAGCGTCACTTCAACGCGCCTGACGCCTTTGAGCTTTTTGAGCATCTGAGAAAGCGTGCCTGCGCAGTTGGCCGAGGTCATTCCTTGAATGCTGAACGTTAAATATTGCATATCCAAGTCTGCCAGCCGTCGCCGGTTTTTTCTGTCTGCTATCGCACATTGCGCACCGCGTTGGGCATAGACGAAAGACAAAACGAAAACATAGAAAAAAATTCAAATTAAGTTTGCGCTAAGTGCGCTGGCATACAGACCGCGCAGAAAGATGCGAGTAAATTGCACACATCGCGCTTGGCAAACCCATTTTTACCGAGTGCTCCCGTCATTTGTTTGACATGAATCATCAGGAGATTCACTATGACCTACGTAACTCGCGACCGACTTGGAATCTACAACGGGCACGCTGCCACCAACGGTTTTTCTGGTTCGGATCACGGCCCGGGGCCTCAACTCATGGGCGCTGATACTCTGATCGGGGACCTGGTCTTCAACCACAAGGACGAAGAGCTGGGCGAGATCAAGGAAATCATGCTTGACATGAGAAATGGCAAAGTCGGCTACGCCGTGATGTCTTACGGCGGCTTTCTCGGGATGGGCGACAAGCTCTTCGCGGTTCCCTGGAACGCGCTCAAGCTGGACACGACTCACCACCGATTCGTGCTCCACGTCGAGAAGGATCGTTTGAAAGAGGCTCCCGGATTCGACAAGGATCGTTGGCCCGACATGGCCGATCACGCGTGGACCGCAAACATCCACTCCTACTACGGCACCGTTCCTTATTGGGGCGACGCGCCGCTGTAAGTGTTTGAAGGTAGATCGCGTCACCGCTTACCCGGTGACGCGATCTTCATCTACGACAAACCGCAAACTTCCTCAATTTCGCCGTCACTCCGGCGCGCAAATTTCAACCCCAAAAAAGGATCTTCCATGAATACTTCCACATCGATACTGGCGCTAACCGCCGCTGCAATTTCATTCACGCTCGCCGGCTGTGATCGCCCTGTTGTCGTTTCCGCACCTGCGACAGTCGCGGTTCCGGTGCCAGTCGCCGTACCCGGCCCAGCGGGCCCAACTGGCGCGACCGGTTCTACCGGCTCGACCGGCTCAACGGGTTCTACT
>JAYWAQ010000541.1:0-10782 GCA_043782305.1 Burkholderiales bacterium | reverse complement strand
GCCATGGGGGCGTCGCGCGGACAGATGTTGCGGGTATTTTTACTGCAGGGATCGCTCGTGGGCCTCGTCGGCTCGATGCTCGGCGCATTGCTGGCGGTGTTGATGGCATTCCTGTTTTCAACGCTGGTGCGCGGCGCCGATGGCAACGCGCTGTTTCCGATCAACGTGACGTGGCCGCTGTTGCTGGTCGCCTGCATCACGGCCACCATTTGCGGTGTGTTCGCCGCTATTGCGCCGGCCCGCCGTGCAGCGCGGCTAGACCCGGCAATGGCGATGCGGGCATGACGGCCGCAGCGGCGGGAAATGTGTTGCGGCTTGCCGGTATCCGCAAGTCGTACAACATCGGCAAACCGGTCGAGGCCGAGATTTTGCACGGAATTGATTTGACCGTGGGGAACGGCGAGTTCACGGCGCTCATCGGGCCGTCGGGCTCGGGCAAAAGCACGCTCTTAAACATCATCGGATTGCTCGAAGCGCCGACGGCGGGCACGGTTGAAATTGCCGGTCATCTGGTGAGCTACAGCGACGACGACAACCTGACGCAGCTGCGGGCCGCAAGCCTTGGTTTCGTGTTCCAGTTTCATCACCTGTTACCGGCCTTCAGCGCGCTCGAAAACATCCTGATGCCGCAACTGGTCAATGGTCAGGGCAGCACCTCCGAAACCCGCGCGCACGCCAGGGCCTTGCTCGCCTCGGTCGGACTGGCAGGCGCCGAAAACAAGAAGCCGTCGGAGCTCTCCGGCGGCATGCAACAGCGCGTGGCAATCGCCCGCGCGCTGTCGATGAAACCCGCGCTGGTGCTGGCCGACGAGCCCACGGGCAATCTCGACACGAAAACCGCAGCCGATATCTTTGTTATGCTCAGAAAGTTCAATCAGGACTTCGGCACCGCGTTCCTGATCGTCACCCACGACGTGCATCTGGCGACCACTTGCGACCGTCAGGTGACACTCGCCGACGGCCAGATCGTTGCCGATACGCGTCGCGCCTGAAGCGCCCACACAGAGCCCCTGTCGCGCGCCCACCGCTTACACTTGCGGATTGATTGTTTTTTCGACGCCTGCCATGCCCTCCTTTGACACCGTCTCCGACTTGAATTGGGTTGAAATCAAAAACGCGCTGGATCAGGCGAACAAGGAAATCACCACTCGTTTCGATTTCAAGGGTTCGGACTCCCGGGTGGAGTTGAACGAAAAAGACAAGACGATGACGGTCTTCGCCGATGACGACTTCAAGTTGGGTCAGGTCGACGACGTGTTGCTCAATAAATTCGCCAAACGCAGCGTCGATTCCCGCTCGATCGAAAAGGGCAAGCCCGAGAAAATCGGCGGCGACAAAATGAAGCGCGTCGATACGCTGAAAGAAGGTCTAGAGACAGAGCTCGCGAAGAAAGTTGTGAAGCTGTTGAAAGAGAGCAAGCTCAAAGTCAGCGGCTCGATTCAGGGCACCTCCGTCCGCGTGACCGGCGACAAAAAAGACAACCTGCAGGCCGCGATGGCGCTGATCAAAAAAGAAATTACCGATCTGCCGTTGCAGTTCAACAATTTCCGCGACTGATATGAAATCGCGGGCATTTGTTGTGCTCAGCGCAATGTCATTCGTGATGGCGGGTTGCAAGCCTGCGACACCGCCACCCAACCCGTTTCCAACCAAAGAAAATACAATCGACCGCGTTAAAACCGAAGTCGATCAGGCGATGAAAAAAGCCGAAGCCGTGCGTAACGCCGCCGACAGCGCAGAAGAACCGACCAAGAAAGTTGAATGATTGATGAAGTTTTTTCAATATGTTGCGACCGTAGTCGCCTTAGCAGCGGCGCTGACGACCAGCGCAGCTGTCGCGCAGACCTCCCCAGCCGCGCCGATGGGCGCGATGAGCGCAACGCCCGCCGATGGCCGCACGGCGGACACGTGGCTGCGCGATGGCGACAGCTTTGCGGTGCAATACGGGCTCTACACCAAGCATCGCAGCTACAGCGCGGAGCACGTTGACCGCAACCAATTGGTGAATCTGGAAATTCAGTCCAACTATGATCGCGTTTGGGGTGCCGACAAAACACTGTTCGGCGTGGCATTTTTCAAAAACTCGTTTGGGCAACCTTCACAATGGCTCTACTGGGGGCAAAAGTGGGATTTCAATCCCTACGTCTACGCCAAAGTTACCGCCGGCATGCTGCATGGCTACAAGGGCAAGTATCGCGATAAGCTTCCGTTCAACCGCTGGGGTGTTGCACCGGGCATCATTCCAACGTTGGGACTGCAATACAAAGGCGTCACGTTCGAAACTATCGTACTTGGCACCAATGCGCTGATGTTCGCTGTTGGCTATCAGTTTTAGTTTGAGTTTCAAACATGTCGAAAAAGCATTTGCGGCCGGGCTTCACCGTCGCGTCGATGAAGGATCGCGGCGTCGGTAAATTGCCTGGGCTGATCGGCGTCGAACTGCTTTCGGTTGAAGAAGGCCTGCTCGTTGCCGAGGTAAAAGTTCGCCCCCAATTGCTCGCGCCGAACGGTTATCTGCACGCGGCAACCGTTGTCGCGCTAGCCGACACGATGTGTGGCTTTGGCTGCATTGCGCATTTGCCGGAAGGTGCCAGTGGCTTCACCACGATAGAACTCAAGAGCAATCATCTAGGCACCGCGCTGGACGGCACCATTTACGCCGAAGCACGACCGGTGCATCTGGGCCGAACCACGCAGGTGTGGGACGCCGTGGTGCGCCACCGCGAGACCGACAAAACGATTGCGCTGTTTCGCTGCACGCAGATGGTGCTGTGGCCGAAGGCGGCGTGACGATTGATGCGCTAATTTGTGCTGCACGCAGCTTGAGTTCGGCGGTTGATACGCTGCGCTTTTCCGCCCCCGTTACGCACACGCTAAACCCCCTCGACTATGCCTGGGCCCCGCACGCGCAATACCTGCACAAGTTCGGTGGCGGCAAAAAACGCGTCGTCTTTCTCGGCATGAATCCCGGACCGTTTGGCATGGTGCAGGTGGGTGTGCCGTTCGGCGAAGTGAACGCCGTGCGCGACTGGATGAAGATTGATGCACCCGTCTCGCAGCCTGAGACGCCGAACCCTTCGCGTCCGGTCGAAGGATTTTCCTGCGCGCGATCCGAAGTTTCAGGGCAGCGTTTGTGGGCGCTTTTCTCGGCACGGTTTCCGCTCGCAGAAGACTTTTTCGCCGATCATTTTGTGCTCAATTATTGTCCGCTCGCATTCTTCGACAATGCCCGCAACGTGACGCCAGACAAGCTCCAGAAATTCGAGACAAAGCCGCTGTATGAAGCGTGTGATGCGCACCTTCGCGCGTGTGTTTCGACACTCAATCCCGAGTGGGTCATTGGCATTGGCAAGTTTGCCGAAAATCAGGCCGGCGCGGCGCTGTCGGCTGATTTTCCGAATTTGAAAATTGGCACGGTGTTACACCCGAGTCCCGCCAGCCCAATGGCCAATCGAGGTTGGGCGCCGCAAGCAGCGGCGCAGTTAGCCGCGTTGGGGATTTGGTAGCGTAGCTAAACCACGCGTGGTTCCGGCTCCAGCATAACGCCGAATTTCTCAGCGACATCGGCCTGCACGGCCTGCGCCAGTGCCCAGATTTCGGCCCCCGTTGCCCAGCCACGATTGACAATCACGAGCGCGTGTTTGTCGTGAACAGCAGCGCCGCTCGCTGGCGACAAACGACGCCCTTTCCAGCCCGCTTGTTCGATCAACCAGCCAGCGGCTATCTTGACGCCGTCCTTGGCGGGATACTGCGGCATATCGGGGAATTTTTCTTTCAATTCGCGCGCGGTTTGCGCGTCGAGCACCGGGTTTTTGAAGAAGCTTCCGGCGTTGCCGATGACAGCGGGATCGGGCAGTTTGCTTTGCCGAATAGCGATCACCGCGCGCGAGACGTCAACCGCCGTTGGCGACGCGACACCAGCGCGCTGAAGCTGCGCTTTCACATCCCCATAATCGACGTGTGGTGTGAAATTTCGCGACAGCCGGAAACGCACGCGCATGATGGCATAGCGATCACGCTCGCCCGCCTGCAAGTCAGCGCGCATCTGCTTGAACACGCTGTCGCGGTAGCCAAACTTGCATTCCGAATTGCGGAACTCGCGCGGCTCGCCGGTGCGGGTGTCGATGGCGGTCACACTGTCGAGCGTGTCGGCTGTTTCAACGCCATACGCACCGACGTTTTGCACTGGCGCAGCGCCCACGAATCCAGGGATCAGCGACAGGTTCTCCAGTCCGCTCAAGCCCTGCGCCAGTGTCCACAACACAAACGCATGCCACGGCTCACCGGCCATTGCCTCTACCAGCGCCGTGCTGCCCTCGTCGAACACGATACGCGCGCCGCGCGGAGCGATTTGCAATACCGGCGATTCGATGTCTCGCGTCAGCAGCAGATTGCTGCCGCCGCCGATTAAAAACGGTGGCGTCACTTTGCCGCTGCGAGCGCACCAATCCATGAGCGCCGCTTCGGATGAGACCGTGGCGAATTGTCGTGCCGTCGCGGCTACGGCAAACGTATTGAACGCTGCCAGGGGAAAGTCGCGAAGGAAGTACAAAGCTGCGTTGGAACGAACCGGTTTACTGAATGAGTCCTGCGGGAACGCCGTTCGGAAACGCGGCTTTTAGCTTGGCATTGATTTCTTCAACGCGATGTGGCGGGCTCGGGTGCGAGCTTTGAAACTCCGGCGTGCGCGATCCGCCGCTGGCCTTTTCAAGAATCTGCATTACGCGAATCATCGAGCGCGGATCGTAGCCAGCTTCCGACATGAGGCGCAAGCCCAAACCGTCAGCCTCAAGCTCATCCTCGCGACCATATTTGAGCATCGTCATCTGGCCGACCATTTGTCCGATTTGCGCCGCGCTCATGGAGCCTGAGCCCATCGCGAATGCGCCTGTCAGGCCCTGTGTGAGCTGATCTTTGGCAATGTGCTCAGCGCTGTGGCGGGCGAGCACGTGGCCCACTTCGTGGCCAAGTACGCCCGCGAGTTGCCCCTCGGTTTCGAGGCGCTGCAGCAGCGCCATCGTGATGAACACCTGACCGCCGGGCAGCGCAAATGCGTTCACGGTGCGCGGGTCCGCAAGCGTGTGAAATTTGAACGGATAGCCCGATTTCGCAGCGACCGATTGCGCCACGACCTTGGCTCCGACTTGTGTGACCAGCGCCCGTGCGCGCGCGTCCTGAGTCTCGCCGCCCATTTGCTGCGCCATCTGCGGGGCCGATTGCAGGCCCATTGCCACTTCGTCTTTTTGACTCATGCCGGCGATGTGTTGCTTCTCGCCGGTGATCTGATTGACCGAGGAGGAGCCGAAGTAGGAGAACAGGGAAAACGCGGCAACGACGAGCGCGATGATGAGCTGAACTTTATTCATGAATAGTGCTCCTTACCGACGATACATGGAACGGCGATCACGCTCCAGCGATTCATAAATACCGCCACACAGCGCGCCGAAAATCACATGCAGACCCACCATGAACCAGCTGCGGTAATGGAAGAACTCAGGAAAAAACCGGCTCATGGAATACGTGTTGATTGCATAGAGCGCCAGACCAAACAAACCACCACCAATCAGGCCCACCCAGAATCCCCAGCGATGCAGCGTGAACGAAATCACAAACGCGAAGACGAGGCCGAGCACCAGGTGAACCGCACCACCCACCACCACCGCGGTTCCGACCGAAGTGACGTCCGGATCGAGCGCACTTCGCCCGAGCACAATAGTGGCCAACAACCGCGGCAAGCCGAGGGCGTTGTCGTGCAAATACTGCAACACGCCCATGCCGAGCAGCAAGCTCAGCACCGCGGCAATCAGGCCGGCAATCGTCGCCGCGCGTTTGTCCATCTGGTGCTCCCTTGAAATCTTATGTGGTATTTTTTTGTTGCAGCGATTGTAAGCTTGCGCTGTGACCGCATACTAATAGGCATTCTGCATTTTTGTACGGAGCTGTTTCATGGGACTTTTCGGAAAATCAACGTCGATGGTGAGCGCGGCTGACGCACTGCCCGGACGCACGCAGGCGATTACCGTATCGCGCAAACACTACGCGAATGGCAACGATATCGTCGCGCCGTTCCCTGAGGGCATGCAGCTCGCGCAATTTGCGATGGGCTGCTTCTGGGGTGCCGAGCGCGAGTTCTGGGAACAGCCAGGCGTTTATTCCACTGCCGTCGGCTACGCCGGCGGCTTCACGCAGAACCCGACCTATCAGGAAACCTGCACCGGACGCACCGGGCACACCGAGATAGTGCTCGTCGTTTACGACCCGGCCAAAGTGAGCTACGAGCAGCTGCTGAAGGTCTTCTGGGAAGCGCACGATCCAACGCAAGGCATGCGCCAGGGCAACGATACGGGCAGCCAGTACCGCTCGGCGATTTATTGCTACACGCCGGAACAACGAGCGGCAGTTGAGGCGACTAGGGCGCAGTTTCAGGCGGCACTGACCGCGCGCGGCTTAGGAAAAATCACGACAGAGATTCTGGGCGGGAAACAGGGTGAAGCCACGCCACATTTCTTCTACGCCGAGGAATATCACCAGCAGTATCTCGCCAAAAATCCCGGCGGTTATTGCGGGTTGGCAGGTACGGGGGCGGTTTGTCCGTTGCCCACTGGGGCGAAGGTCACGGCCTAAGCGGCGAAACTACCCGCTCTGTGCGCAGGTAGCATTTCATGCATGAGCATTGAAAATATCCGCATCGGCGTCGACCTCGGCGGCACCAAGATCGAAGCGGTAGCGCTGGCTGCGGACGGCAGCGTGGCATGGCGCGAGCGGGTGCCCACGCCCAAGCTCACCGCCGATACGATTTACGACGCGATTACCGGGCTGGTTGAACGCTGCGAAGCGACGCTCGGGGTAACCGCTACGGTCGGTATTGGCACGCCTGGTTCGCTGTCGCCGAAGACCGGTTTGCTGCGCGGATCGAACACCGTCGTGCTCAACGGGCAACCGGTCAAACAGGCGCTGGAAACACGGCTCAAACGTGAGGTTCGCATCGCCAACGATGCCCATTGCTTTGCGCTATCGGAAGCGGTGGACGGTGCGGGCAAGGGTGCTGCGATTGTGTTTGGCGTGATTCTAGGGACGGGTGTGGGCGGCGGTGTCGTGATCGACGGGAAAAGTCTGAACGGCTTGCACGCAATTGCTGGCGAATGGGGACACAATCCGTTGCCGTGGCCAGTCGCAGATGAACTGCCGGGAGTGCGCTGCTACTGCGGCCAATTGGGCTGCATCGAGACGTGGCTTTCGGGGCCGGGCATCGCGGCGCATTTTGGCAACGGCAGCGTGGCGACGGGCGAAATCGTCATGCGGGCGAACGCGGGGGATGCCATCGCCGATGCCTATCTGCAACGCGTCGAGGACCGTCTGGCACGGGCCTTGGCGACGATCATCAACGTGCTTGATCCGGATGTGATCGTGCTCGGCGGTGGCGTGTCGAACATCGCGCGCCTTTACGACAACGTGTCGAAACTGTTGCCACGCTACGTGTTCAGCGAATTCGTGGAGACGAAAATTGCGCCGAATGTGCACGGCGATTCCAGCGGCGTGCGCGGTGCGGCCTGGCTTTGGTAGCAATTTTTTCCAAACTGATTTCAGGCAATGGCTTTTAGCTAAAGGCCCGGTTTAACAAGCGCTAACCGTCAATTTCATCCGAAATCGACTTTAGCCTAAATCAGGTTTTAGCCCCGATAAAATAGGAAACTCAGCGAAAAGCTGATACTTCCGAACAAGCTAATGCTTGTCACTTTTGGCAATCGCGAGCAACCGGTCGAGTTCTGCTTTGTGGTGCACAAGATTTGATTTGTGCCAGCGGCCAATCACGTACATAAACCCGGCGACCAGCAATCCGAAAATCGCCACCGAGACGTTGATTGACAACTCAAGGCTGGTCATCAGCGTGTAAAAACCTCCGAGCGCCAGAATTGCGGCCTGCTCGTTGAAGTTTTGCACGGCAATCGACCGGCCCGCGCCCATCAGCATATGGCCGCGATGCTGCAACAGCGCGTTCATCGGCACCACCAGATAACCGCCAATCGCCCCGAGAAAAATCAGGAACGGCACGGCAATCCACAAGTGGTGAATGAAGATCATGCAGGCAACCGCCGCGCCCATGCCAATCCCCAGCGGGATCACATTGGTCGCGCGGTCAAGCGAGGCTTTCATGGAGGCGTACACCGCGCCCGCAGCAGTACCGAAACCGACAACGCCGACCAGCGTGGTCGCCTCCGTTACGCTATATGACATCGCCGCCGCCGCCCATGCAATCACGATCACTTTCAGATTGCCCGCCGCCCCCCAGAAAAGCGTGGTCGTCGCCAGCGAAATCTGGCCCAGTTTGTCGCGCCACAAACGCGTATTGCAATGCCAGAAATCAGGCAGCAAATGGGTCGCATCCGGGATCGGCTGCATAGCCACGCCTGTATGCGGAATGCGCAGATTAAACGCGGCCGCGATGACGTATACGCCGATCATGCAGGCAATCGCGGCTTCCGGGGCCGTGGCGATGTCAAAGTCCATCATCGGAAAATCAAGGTCAAGCAACCAGTCTCCGACCTTCGGACCCACCAGCACGCCACCCAGCACGTTACCCATGATGATCGAGAGAATCGTCAGACCTTCAATCCAGCCATTGGCTTTAACCAGTTGTGACGGCGGCAATAATTCAGTCAGGATGCCGTATTTAGCAGGCGAATAAGCGGCAGCACCGAGCCCGACGACGGCATAGGCCATCAAGGGATGCGTGCCGAACAAAAGGAGCAGGCATCCCGCCACTTTGATCAGGTTCGACATGAACATCACACGCCCTTTCGGGAAGCGATCCGCAAACGCGCCGACAAACGGCGCCAGCACGACATAGAAAAACGCGAACAGCGGCACCAACGCAGCGCCCTGCCAGCTCGGTGCCCCGTTATAGCGAAGTAATTGATACGCCGCGACAAAAAGCGCGTTATCGGCGAGCGAGCTGAAAAACTGCGCCGCCATGATCGTGTAAAACCCGCGCTGCATGCGCTACTCAACTCCTGTTTTTTGCTTGATCTGTTGCATGCGTTTCCCCCTCAGAATCCGCACATCAGGCACCGCACTCCGCTTGAATACGAGCCCTCGATCAATCTCGAATCGGAGAGTAGCATAGGCCTTCGCTCGACCTGATGACGCAACGCAATATGCCCAGACCCCTCGTAGCCACCATCGACCGCGCCGCACTGACGCATAACCTCGCGCTCGTACAGCAGCTGACGCGGGGGGCGCACACCTGGGCGGTGATGAAGGCCGACGCCTATGGTCACGGCATCACCGCCGCCATGCAGGCCTTTGCCTCCGCTGACGGCCTCGCGTTGATCGAAATTGAAAACGCGATTCGTCTGCGCGAACTGGGCTGGAAGAAGCCGATCCTCTTGCTCGAAGGCTGTTACGCCGCGCTTGACTGGCATGCCGCTGCCGAGCACCGTCTGAGCTGCGTCATTCATAGTGACGAGCAACTGAGCGAATTCGAAGCAACGCCACTCGCCCGTACGCTCGACGTCTATCTCAAATTCAATACCGGCATGAACCGACTCGGCTTTCGCATCGAGCGCGCCCGCGATCTCGCCACGCGCGTAACGCTAAACCCCGGCGTCGGCGAAATCACGCTGATGACGCACTTCGCTTCGGCCGATGAACGCGACGGGCATCTTGAGCAATTGCGCGCGTTCAACTTGGCTACAGTCGGACTGCCGTTTGCCCGATCAGTGGCCAACTCTGCGGCCTGCTTTGATTTTGACCGCGTTGCCGCCAGCGAGGTAGCGAGCGACAGTCAGGACTCCGTGCGCCCCGGCATCATGCTGTACGGCGCCACGCCGTTCTCGCACGCCACCCGCAGCGCCGCCTCGTTGAAGCTCAAGCCCGCGATGACGCTCAGCACCGAGATCATCGGCGTGCAGTCGCTCAAGGCCGGCGAACGGGTCGGCTACGGGGGAACCTATACCGCCAGCCGGAACGAGCGCATCGCCGTGATCGCCTGTGGCTACGCTGACGGCTATCCGCGGGCTGCGGGCACTGGTACCCCGATTCTCGTCGCCGGGCAGCGCACCCGGGTGGTCGGGCGTGTTTCAATGGACAAAATCACCGTCGACGTGACGGACATTGAACTTGCGCGCGTCGGCACACCGGTTGAGCTCTGGGGCAAGCAGCTCCCGGTTGACGAGGTCGCGGCGGCGGCCGGAACCATTGGCTATGAGCTGTTGACGGCGGTGGCGCCGAGGGTTTCTCGCGACGTAATTTGAGCGACTCGACAGCAATCGTTCATATTTGTCAACCCCCGTTACAATTTGCGCGTTTAAGCGGCACACCACGACTGGCGGTGTTTGCTGCACAACCTGCTTTGGGGTCGCCCCCGAGGCGAAAGTCAGAATTCAGCCAGTTTGAATCGTCACCCCCGGCGCGCCGGAATTTCCACGGAGAGACACGAAAAATTATGAACAAAATCTACGCACTGCTCGCAGCATTCCTGCTGGCTGGCTCGGCATTCGCTGCCGTCAACATCAACACTGCGACCCAGTCGGAACTCGAAGCGCTGCCAGAAGTCGGCCCAGCTCGCGCCAAAGCGATTATCGACTACCGTACCAAAAACGGCCCGTTCAAGACCAATGAAGACCTGATCAAGGTTGACGGCATCGGCGACAAAAACTTTGTCGGTATGAAAGACAAGATTTCGACGTCCGGCCCGACCAAAATCGACTGGAAAACCGAAGCCAAAAAAGACGCGCCAAAAGCTGACGCAGGCAAGATGGCTGCACCCGCTGCCGCTGCTGG
>JAYWAQ010000540.1:0-3904 GCA_043782305.1 Burkholderiales bacterium | reverse complement strand
CCCACACGGCTTGTGGACGCGTGGACGGCTAGCGTAAATTTTCGCAAGCGTCCGGTGAGCAGTCGCTGGGTTGATTTTGAGTGGGATACGGCTAGCGTTTCGGTTGCTGACGATCAGTTGATCGAGCGCAGCGGCCCAGCTGAATGCGTTGTTAGCAACGAAGCGAAGTGGCGCTACGTGGGTGAGCGGATTGAACTTCATCCTTCCGAAGGTGAGGGTTATTGGCTCAATCTCAATTCGCCGTTGCCCTGCATTTTTGTGATGTGGCGTCTGGAAGAGGGGGATGCTGTGCCACGGCCCGTCGTGGTGACCGTGTCGTACAACGAAGCCGGACGCATGCTCGACGCCGGAGACCACGTTGACAACGTGCCCATGCCGGAAGCGCTGAAGTCGGCAACGCTCGCCTACACCAACGCTCACTACAAACCCGAGCCAAAAAAGAAAGTGAAGCGCAACGATCCGTTCAAAGAGGGCGCGTTCCGTCGTGAACCTGGCGCAGGTGCGGGTCATGGTTGAAGTGAAGCCCGTGCAGCCGGCCGAAGGATTGTCGCTGTCGCGCTGGTCGCGGTTGAAGCGGCGCGGGGCCGACGCAGCCCTCGCGCCTTCATCGGCGACAGTTTCGGCTGCGCCTGATGTTGCGTCTAATCTCGCTCTGACCTCTGCGTCGCCATCGTCGTCTGTCGAACTGGCAAACGTGGCCGAACTCAATCTGCCAGAGTTGTCATCGATTTCTCTGGCTGAAGACTTCACGCCATTCATGCAGGCCAGGGTTCCGCAAGCGTTGCGGCAACGGGCTTTGAAAGCGTTGTTCAAGGAGCCGCATTTCAACGTGATGGATGGACTCGACATCTACATCGATGATTACACCGTGTTTGAGCCGATCACGCCTGAAGTGATGGCAACCTTATCGTCATGGAAAACCATCATGAACCCCACGCAACAGGTGGTGACGCCGGGTGGATACGCCGTGGATGTGGAGAGTGACGAGGGGAAGGCGGTTTTGGCGGCTCGGGCGGAGGTTGACGCGCTTGCTCAAGGATTGTCTCCAGTCGACGATACTCCTCTCCCTCAGGGCGAGACGGGACCTGCATTGGTCAACCCAGACGAAGATTCGAATGCACGGGGCCCTGCCCCCTCTCCCCTTGCGGGAGAGGGTTGGGTTGAGAGGGCCGGCGAACAAGCAGAGCACCGGCCTGCAATGGCAACCCATCAACACCCCCGCCACAACAAACGCGTAGGCGATTTCACCTACATAGAAGCCCCCGAAGTATCGCCACCTGGCGCAGAAAAAGCAGAATGACCCGACAGGTAAATCTATGTTCGTGCAACCGCACGATGCCGTTTGACGCGACTGCGTTTGCACGAGCGGCGGCCACCGCAGGCGCGGTGAGTGTGCAAAGTTTCGACGCAATGTGTCAGCATGAGCTGGCCCGTTTTGGCGATGCGATTGACGGTGACGCGCTGGTTGCTTGCACGCAGGAGGCGCGCCTTCTGGGTGAGGCGGCGGGTGATTCTCAAAAAGTTTCAACGGTTCGCTTTTTCAACATTCGCGAAAAAGCAGGATGGTCAAAGGAATCTTCGTTCGCCACACCGAAACTCGCCGCCTTGATAGCGGAGGCGATGCTGCCGGACGCCGCGCCCACGACGCAGGTAACGTACAAAAGCAGTGGACAAACGCTCATCATTGGATCGATGCGCGACGCGCTGGAAATCGCCGATGCGCTCAGGGGCGCAGTGTCTGTCAATGTGCTGGCAACAGATCGCGATGGAGAACTTCCTCCGACGCGTGACTACCCGGTCTTGACTGGCGCGAACGTCAAGGCCACTGGCTGGCTCGGCGCGTTCAAGGCCAGCTGGCAACAAGCCAATCCCATCGATCTCGACGCTTGCACGCGCTGCAACGCCTGCGTTCGTGCCTGTCCCGAAGGTGCGATTGATTTGAGCTATCAGGTCAATCTCGATGCCTGCAAATCGCATCGTGATTGCGTGGCTGTTTGCGGCGACATCAGGGCAATTGATTTCAGCCGAACCGACATTGCGCGCGGAGGTGATTTCGATGTCGTGATCAATCTTGGTGAGGTGAGACTCTTCCCGCAGCATCAGCCACCGCAAGGATATTTCGCCCCGGGAACGGATGCGATTTCGCGAGTGAAAATGATTGCTGAAGTTGCGACTCTCATCGGCGAGTTCGAAAAACCGAAGTACTTCAACTACCGCGCCAACATCTGCGCTCACGGTCGCAATAAAAAGACGGGCTGCACCCAGTGCATTGACGTGTGTTCAACGAAGGCGATTTCGTCGAAGGGCGATCAGATCGAAGTGACGCCGCAACTGTGCATGGGCTGCGGCGCATGCACGACAGTCTGCCCATCGGGCGCGCTGACCTACGTGGTGCCGCGCGTTTCTGATCTCGGAGCGCAGCTGAAAACGCTGCTTCGTACCTATCACGCGGCGGGCGGCAAGGATGCAGCGCTTTTGCTGCACGATGGCATCGGTGGAATGAACTCGATAGCAGCGCTCGCAAGAAAGGCCGACGGACTGCCCGCGCGCTACTTGCCGCTGACGTTGCATCATCCCGCCGCCGCCGGGCTTGACGTGTGGCTTGGCGCGTTTGCTTATGGCGCGACTGACGTTGTGGTGCTGGTGACAGAAAACATCGCTCCTGAATACGGTGTCGCGCTTCGGGCTCAGGCGGATATTGCCAACACGATATTGGCTGCGCTCGGCTATCAGGATGCGCGCGTTCGAATCGCAACAGAAGACACGCTGTCGCCCTTGTTGTGGAGCGCATCATGTGGCCTTGGCGTTCGCATTCCCGCCACGTTTAATTTGACCAATGACAAGCGCGGCACGCTCGACGCGGTGTTCGCGCATTTGCTGGAACACGCGCCGTCGCCGAAACCCGTAATCGCTTTGGCAAAAGGCTCGCCATTTGGCGAAATCGCGGTCAACGCTGACAAATGCACCATGTGCCTCGCCTGCGTCGGTGCCTGCCCCGAAGGCGCGCTCGCCGACAATCCCGAACAACCGCAACTGCGCTTCATTGAGACAAAATGTGTGCAGTGCGGTCTGTGCGAAAAGACGTGTCCTGAGCAGGCAATCACGCTCGTTCCGCGCCTGAATCTCACGCCGGAAGCGAAGAAGCCGCGTGTACTCAACGAAGCAGAAATTCTCGGCTGCCTGCGCTGCGGCAAGCCGCTGGGTGCAAAGAAAATGATTGAAAACATGTTCAATAAGCTGGCGACACACAGCATGTTTCCGGACGAAGCGTCGCGCAACCGAATCAAGATGTGTGCTGACTGTCGTGTGGTGGATTTGTACTCCGAGGAAAAGCCACTGGATATTCGGAATCTGGCGAAATGAGCGGTACGGTTGCGCCACTCAAGTTAGGCGCGTACGTGTCTCCCGAAGACCACGGCCGCGCCAACTTCTACGCGCTGATTTCGCGTTTGTTCGCTGATGCGCCGGATCAAGCGCTGCTGCAAGCCATTGCCGGTTCGCCGCCGCTCGCCAGCGACGACAACGGCGAGCCGCTTTCGCTCGCCTGGTCAAAACTGATCGCAGCGTCCTCGGTGATGGATGCCGACGCAGCACGCGAAGAATTCGATTCCCTGTTCATCGGCGTCGGCAAAGCTCCGGTCAACCTGCATGCCTCGCATCATCTGACGGGTTTCATGATGGAAACACCCTTGGCGGAAGTGCGCAGCACGCTTGCCACACTAGGGTTTGCCCGATTTGAATCGCAAACCACTGTCGAGGATCATCTTGCTGCGCTCTGCGAAGTCATGCGTTTATTGATTGTCGGGGCAGACGGCGGCTCCCCTGCCGCTTTGTCGACGCAAAAGCAATTTTTCGAGCTGCACGTTGCGCCATGGTTCGAGTTATGTTGCACCGCGATAGTGAA
>JAYWAQ010000539.1:0-10803 GCA_043782305.1 Burkholderiales bacterium | reverse complement strand
TCGCGGTGTACGAAGAACGCCATTGGAACGCCCCACTGCCGTTGGCGCGAGAGCGTCCAGTCCGGGCGATTGGCGATCATCGCGTGCAGGCGCGCCTTACCCCAGGCGGGGAAGAATTGCGTGGCGTCGATGGCGGCTAGCGCGGTTTTGCGCAGAGATTCGCCGCCTGACCGCGGTGTAATGTCCATCCCAGCAAACCACTGATTGGTCGCGCGATAGATGATCGGCGTGCGGTGCCGCCAGCAGTGCATGTAGCTGTGCGTGAACTTTTCGGCTTTGAACAGCGAGCCTTTCGCGCGCATGTGCTCAACGATTTTCGGGTTCGCATCCCAGATCATCAAGCCGCCAAACTCAGCCAACGACTCCGCGTACTTGCCGTCACCCATCACCGGAGTCAGCACGTCCGTGTCTTTCAACCCATTTTCACGGCACGACAAAAAGTCTTCGATGCCGTAGGCCGGCGACGAGTGAACGATGCCGGTACCGGTATCGAGCGTGACGTAGTCGCCCAAGTACACCGGGCTCAGACGGTCATAGAACGGATGCTTGAAGTTGATGTGATCCAGCGCCTGGCCGGTGCAGGTGGCGATCACCTTGCCCTGCATGCCCCATGCCGCGAGGCAGGTTTCGACGCGCTCCTTGGCGAGGATCAACAGCGGTCTTGCCGGATCGGTCGTTTCGACCAGCGCATAGCGGAATTCCGGATGCAGGTTCAGCGCCTGATTGGCCGGCAGCGTCCACGGTGTGGTCGTCCAGATCACCAGAAATCCCACCCCATGGTGCTCAGCAATCGACACCTGCCCGGCGAGACCAAACGCCTTCCCCAGCTTTTCCGGCTCGGCAAACGCGAAACCAACGTCCACGGCCGTGTCAACCTTGTCCTGATACTCAACTTCCGCCTCAGCCAGAGCCGAGCCGCAATCGAAGCACCAGTTCACGGGCTTGAGTCCCCGGAACACGTAGCCCGCGTCGTAGATCTTGCGTAGCGCGCGGATTTCGTCCGCCTCATTTCGCGGATTCATGGTCGTGTACGGGTTCTCCCATTCCCCGAGTACGCCTAAGCGCATGAAGTCTTTTTTCTGCTTCTCGATCTGCTCGGTGGCGTAAGCGCGGCTCTTGGCCTGCACTTCCTGCGGCGGCAAGCCCTTGCCAAATTTCTTCTCGATCTGGATTTCGATGGGCATGCCGTGGCAATCCCAACCCGGCACATACGGCGCGTCGTAGCCCGACATAAGCTTCGACTTGACGACAATGTCTTTCAGGATTTTGTTGACTGCGTGACCCACGTGAATGTCGTTGTTGGCGTATGGCGGGCCATCATGCAGGACCCATTTCGGCCGCCCCGCAGCCTTCGCCCGGATCGCGTGATACAGCTTTTTCTCAGTCCAGTCTGCCACCCACTTGGGCTCGCGTTTGGCGAGATCGCCGCGCATCGGGAAAGGTGTATCCGGGAGGTTGAGCGTGGCTTTGGTGGACCGAGTGTCCAGCGTTGTGGGATTAGTTTCCATTTTTCAGTTTCAGGCGGCAATCAGGATTCAAATCGTCGTCCCCGACACGGGAGGGTCCGGGAGCCAGCGTCTTCGGTTGCAACAAAGAGTCACTGCGCGACGGCGGGCGCGAGCAAGCAAATCAGTACGAAAGCATGCAAGCGCGGCAGATCAGCCGCTAATTCGATAATGCCGCGTTTGCCGGGCAAGCGTCTTGGTGACGCAGAGAGTGAGGAGCAAAGTATGCATCCCCGTATTGTCTCGCACTTTGCACCGGGATGTCACAAGCAGCGCGTCTTGGGGCAACACTACGCTGCGACCGCGATGCGATTTCGCCCGGCCCGCTTGGCGCGATACATCGCCAGATCGGCGCGTTCCAACAACATGGCCGCGTCATAGTCGGGCGCAGAAGCGATGCCCGCGCTCACCGCGACGCGCAAATCAGGCGCAATAGTCGTCCACCCGTAGTCGGAAACACGCAGCCGAAGCCGTTCGCAAATATCAAACGCATCCGGTGCGCTGGTGCCGGGCATTACCAGCACGAATTCTTCCCCCCCGGTGCGAGTCACGATGTCACTTGTTCGCGTGTGTTCGCTCAACAGTTTCGCCACCTGCGCGAGCACGCGACTGCGCTGATCATTCATTTCGTCGGCCAGGCGATAGCCCTCTGAGGCACGCTTGATCGCGATACTAAAGAGCCCAGAATCGCAGGCACACACGCGGACCCAGCGAAGCATTTCGGCGTAGGCCGCATGCATTGCTTCTGCCTTGAGCAGTGCCATCATCGCTTCGCCAAACGTGATCGTGCGCTCGGTAGCGCCAGTGCGGTACAGGAAAAAACAGGTGACAGGGGCCGCCGCGGCCCGGTCGAGCGTCGTGCTGTTTTCCGCCAGCGTTAACGCCCGCTCAGCGACGACCAACCCATCAGCCAGCACCGCGCAATCAAGCGCCTCCGTCAGCAGCAGCGCGATGGCGGGCGTGACGTTCGCGGGTACTGCGGCGATGGGCTGTGGGACTCTGACCTTTCGCTATTTCAGCTAACCCGCGTCGTGATTGAAAACAGCCCGAACATTGCTAATGTCCTGATGCATCTGATCGGTCATCACTTCCAGCGATTCAAATTTTTCCTCGGCACGGATGCGTTTGACAAATTCGACCACGATGCGTTTCCCGTAGAGATCACCTTTGAAATCGAGCAAAAATACTTCGAGTAAAGGCTTTCCGTTTTCTTTGACCGTCGGTCGCACACCGACGTTCGCGGCCCCGACAACCGCTTGCCCGCCCGCCACGTCAACGCCGTATACGCGGACGGCAAAGATGCCAGAAAGCGGCAGCGGTGTCCACAGCGGCACATTGATCGTCGGGAACCCGATTGTGCGGCCCAGCTTGTCCCCGTGCGCCACTTTGCCGGAGATACGGTACGGGCGGCCGAGGATCGCAGCGGCGGTCACGGTGTCGCCATCGCGCAGCGCCTCGCGCACCAGGGTCGACGAAAAGCGCACGTCCATCGCCTTGATTGCGGGCATGACGTAGCACTCGACGCCATTGGCTGCGCACCATGCATGCAGCGTTTTCACGTCACCTGCGCGGCCTTTGCCATAGCGAAAATCATCGCCGACGATCACCCACTTGACATTGAGTCCCGCCTTCAAAACCTGGTCGCAGAACTGGTCGGGAGACATAGCGGCCATCAACGCATTGAAGCGGGCCAGCTGAACGTGGTGAATGCCGACTGCCCAAATGCAGGCGAGCTTGTCACGTAGACGCTGTAGCCGGGCAGGCGGCAGCTTGCCTGCATTGCGCGCGAAGAATTCACCTGGGGCCGGCGCAAAGGTCAGGGCGACTGGAACGAGAGCGCGTTGCCGCGCGGCCTGGCAGACCACTTCGAGCATCGCCTGATGACCCCGATGCACGCCGTCAAAATTGCCAATCGTGACCGCCGTCGGGCGTGATGCAAACGCGCCGGGGCGAAGGTCGCGGGCGAGCGTAGGTCTGGGAGCGGAAGCGGTCATTCAGTAGGCAGGTGCGCGAAAGTGTTGATTTTATTCGGAAATTTTCAGCGGTACGAAATCAGGCTGGCAACGGTCATGCCTGCGAAGTTGTCGATCTACGTCGAAAACCGCCTCAGCCATTGGAGTCACTTAAGTCAATGGCGTTTCGCCAGAATGACCGTTTCATAAGGGTTAGAGTCTCGTTTAGCCGAATCTCGACTTTATGTCATATCCACCTTTACCCCTCATTAAATATAGCTTTAGTAGGAAAGTTATATCGCAACGCGAACCAGTCGATCCAGCCACGGAAAGTACAGCGCCGCGATCACACGACGCGGTTTGCCGCGCGACGTGTCCCAAGCCAGAAGCGCTTGTGCATAACCTCGCAATTGCGTCCGATAGCGCTCAACCTCCGCGTCGATCCAGGCGCTTGAATCGGCCAATGACGAAGGCGGTTCGCTGAATTTGAAATCGACGACCCAGCGCTCGCCGCTCACCGTGACGAAAGTGCGATCCACGCGCAGCGTTTGGGCACCGCCTGGGGTTAAAGGGGGCGCCGCGAGGCTAAATTCATTGACCGCCTCAACATGGTCAGGCGAAAACAAGAACTTGACGTACTCCCGCTCCGCCGCCGTCGCAAACCAGTCGGTCAATCGTTTGCCCATCATTGGGGTGAGGCCTGAATCAGCGCCCTCCTCGCGCAGCATGCGGGCCACGACTTCGGCGTTCGGCGAAAACGATCCCGCCCCAACCGAGCCCATCGCCAACGCCAATCCTTCGAACAGCAAATGCCCAATCACGCCCTCCGCGCGCGCATCCAGCTGGCTTTGTACGACGGCAACTTCCGAATCGGCTAGGGCTGCCGCATAGGCCGGATTGGCAATGAGTGCGGTGTCAAAGAGGCTCGGCGGACTCGTACTGCGAGTCAGCGATTTCGCAAGATACAGACGCTTGTCGGTAGACCGGACTGGCACCTCGAACCGGTCGTCTGCGCAATCACCGAGCAGCGCCGCGAAACTGTCCGACGGTGGGTCCAATGCGGCGTTGCATCGGGTCAGCGTGAGGGAGATTTTGGCGCGCGTCGCGGCCACGTAAAGCAGGCGCTTTCCCTCTGCCGCCCGCGCCGCGTTCGTGTGCTGACTCACGTAATCAAACACGCTACCCACCAGCTTTTTGCGCGAATCGCGCGCTGCGACCAGCACCTGACGCTCACCGGTTCCGTCTTTGGTCGGCACGAATCGCCAGCGCGCCAGTTCCCGTGCGTCGCCGCGCTGTTTGTGATCAATGCCGACTAAATAAACGTGATCCCATTCCAGCCCTTTTGCCTTGTGAATGGTCAAAATCTCCACCGAACCCGCATCCGAATTGTCCGTTGCCGCCGATGTGGCAAACGAGCGATGCTGCCGCTCCAGCAAATCATGAACGATTTGTCGCGGCGGCAATAGCCCGCCGGGCGCGTTCTCATGCAACCATGCGAAAAACGTCTCGGCGTCATCGCGAGCATCGGCATCGGCACACCATGACGGCCCGCCCAGCTGCTGCCAACTTGCGCGCACCTGTTCGGCAAGCGGCGACAGCCATGAGCGCGCCTCGGCCGTTTTGAAGGCGGCGTAGGCATCTACGACGCGCTGGGCTTCGTCGCCGTCGATCTGAGACAACCACCGTGCGTCCTGCGCAAGTGCCTGCCACGATGGCGCATCGCGACCGGCGTTATCGAGGTAGTGCGCCAGCGCAGCAAGTGTGGCCAGCGTCAGACCCACCCAGGGCGAGCGAAGCACCGAGAACAACGCTGTTCGATCTGACGGATGCGCGATGGCGCAGGTCAGCGACAGCAGATCACGAATTGTTTCCCGCTGTTCCCATCGCGCAAATTCGCGTGCGGTGAACGGAACGCGGCGCGCAATCAACGCGGCAATCGTCGCCTGCGCATGTGATCGCGTGCGCACCAGAATCGCGGCGCTTTCAGCGGGGTGATCACGCGTGATTTGCGAGATCGCATCAGCGACATGTGCAGCCTCATCGTCGGCATTGGCGAACGCACGATGCGCAATGATCGGCGTTGCCCGCTCGACGACGGATCGCGTAGCTACAGCGGCTGTAAACGTCACCGGTGCGGTTTCCCATGCACCCACCTGAGCAAAGACGCGCGAGAGCTGATCGTTCACCCATTCGACCACGCCCGGTTGAGATCGGTAATTTGCACTCAGCGTCAAAGGCTGCAGGCGAATATCGCCGACACCCTGCGTCCGCGCGAGCGCGAACAGCGATACGTCGGCATCACGAAATCCATAGATCGACTGCATCGGATCGCCCACCAAAAACAGCGTGCGACCATCGCCCGGCGACCAGTCACTGGTGATCGCTGTCAGCAGTGCAAACTGCGCCGGATTGGTGTCCTGCACCTCGTCGACCAGCACATGACGCAGGCGCGCATCGAGCGCACCGAGCACGGCCTCACGTTCCTCATGCAGCACGTTGAGTGCGGCGCTTGCGACGCCTGCAAAATCGGTCACACCCTGCTCGCGCAGCAGGATCGACAAGTGTGCCGCCGCGCGCTTCAAGATGATGAGCGTGGCCTGAAGCGTCGCCGCATGCTCGCTGATGGCAGCAGCGGTTGGCAGATGGTCAACTTTGGCCAATGCGGAGATCCAGGTGGGCTCGTTCGAGAGCTCATCGAGCAGCGCCTTCATACGGGCCTTCGCTTCGTCACGGTCTGACTTCGTCAGGCTCGAAAATTCGGCATCGGTGCTGAGCGGGAAGCCGCCAGACTTATTCACGCCCTTACTTTTGCGCAGCTCCCCTTTGTCGGTCAACAGTAGACTAGCGATGGACTGCCATGTGCTGACGGACAAGGTGGACGCGCCTGACGTCCAGTCTGCCAGAGCGGCCTTGCGTTCAGCGGCGACATCGGTTTTCCCCGAGAGCAGAAGCGTCTCTGCTGTGAACGCCAGCATCGCTCCGATATCGGCCCGATGCAAGGGATTGAATCGCAGCGCAAGCCGCTCCAGTTCCGCATCAATTTCCGTCTGCAAACGCGCGTTGATTTGAGTCACAGTGGCGTCTGTCGTATCCACCGCCTGACCCAACCACTGCGAACGCCGTCCTAACAAATTCGCAATCAAATCAATCACGTCGTCAACGCGATTTGCAGCAATACTCAGTAGCGTTCTCGAAGCGACGACCACTTCAGAATCGTCGTCAAACAGAGCATCCTGCGCCGCCTGACGATACAGTGTTCCGAGCGATTCCGAAACGCTCGCCAGCGCGCTCGACGCCGCGACACTCAGGACCGGTGCGCTCCCCGTGATGCGCGCGCAAAACGCATCGAAGGTGTCGATCATGACGCCGTTCAAGTCATCGAGCAGACGCCACCCAAGCGCACGATCACGCTCCAGTACTCGCAGCGCCAGTTCACGTCGCCGCGTCGCGAGTGCGCTGCTGTCTGGCGTTTCTAAATCAGTGGCGGACAGCAGCGCGGAGTGCAGCCGCTCACGCATTTCACCAGCGGCTTTATTGGTGAAGGTGATCGCGAGTACTTCGGAAGGACTGTCTGCGGTCGCCAGAACTGTCAACAAACGCTGAATTAATAGCTCGGTTTTTCCGGAACCCGCAGGCGCCTGCACCACGAATGATTGCGACGCATCCAGCGCCGTTTCGCGTGCGTTTTGGTCGTCGGTTAGTGTGCCGTTCACCCCGGCCACCCGGTCACCATGGCACGCCACTGCTTGTCGAGTCCTCATCGTCACCGGCGTCCTGCGCTACCCCACCCGACAGCGACCACGGCTCACGACAAAACCCAGCGAACGAACAGTAACGACAGGTTGTACTACCTTTGAGCGGCGCGACATCGGCAACGCCTGCGCGATGCTCTTCAATCAACGCACCAAGCTCGTGCTGCCACGCTTGCGTCAAGTCGGGCCAGGTGGGTTCATTCGCGCTGACTTTTTTGGGGTTCAACGCTGCATCAGCACCGACGCCCACAAACTTCACATCGTCATCAGAAATCACGATGTAGCCAATCGCGCCGATACGTGGCTCGCTCGGTGGTAAAGCCTCATGCAGGGCGAACATGTAAAGCGGCAACTGCGGCGCAGCCAGACGGCCGGAGCTGTTCTCGGCAAACCAGTCGGCACGTGACACGTTGCCTGTCTTGTAGTCGAACACCACGCCAAAGCGCTCGGCGTCTGTCTTCACAGCGGCGAAAACATCGCGCCGATCCAGACGCAATTTGAACGGGCTACCTTGCACTTCCGCTTTCACGTCTTGCTCCACGGCGACGACGGTAAATCCGCTACGCGCAGCATCAAGCGCGAGCACTTTGTCGATCAGCGGCAACAAGCGATCACGCTCAATAGCCCATACCGATCCGGGGATTCCGGGGCGCTCTTGCCTGGCGTCGTTCGCTGCGATCTCAAAGGCTTCAGCCGCAACATTGCGCAACATTTCGAGCGTGGGTTCATCACCGTTGTCGCGCGTTTGCTGAATGCGCACTTCCCCGACCGCGTGCATCACCTCATGCACTACCTGCCCACGAAGTCGCGCCGGAATGCCCACCGCATACTCGGGCCATTCGCGGAGATTCAGTCGCGCGGCAGCTGCTTTGCGTGGGCAATGCGATTGTTGTTCGAGCATGCCCGCTGTGAGTGGCGGGCGGGTGGTTTGTACAGCCGCATTCGGCAGTGATTCATCGCTGGTGGTTGCTGAATCTACACTGCGTGGCGCACTCGAAAATGCAACAAAAGCAGGCGCAGTTTGCAGTACAACACCCGCCGCAAGCGGGCTGATTCGCTGCACGCTACCTTCAACCTCGCGAGCATACGAAACATGCAATTCCCCACACAGCAAATTCCAGTTCGCCCACAGCGCATCGGCCCGACGTCGGACCTCGTCACGCGAGCCCAGGCCCACCCGTTTCGCCGCCTGCCATGCGCGCGGCAACATCGGATGCGGCTTGTACGCCTCCGGCAACACACGATCCGTGAAGCCAACGATCCACGCCGCATCAAGTGGGACGCCCGCCGATTCGAGCAATCCCATCACCTGAATATTCGCGCTGCCCGACTGCGGTTGAAAGGTTTGTTGTCCTGACAAGCGCGCAATCTCACGCACCGCATCACGCCACGAAAGCGGCAACAACCATCGATCCATCGCGACCCACCGCCTCAGCGATTCTGACCACGCATCTTCCAGCTGAAACAGATCGCTTTGAGCAATCCACGGATGTTCGGTGAGTGCGCTCACGAGTGCCAGCAAGGTCCTCTGATGCGACTCGCGGGTTTGCTTTTTTGTGTTTGACATGGCGTCCAGCGTCGAAAGCAACGTGGGCGGCAATACGTCAAGCCAATCGCGCAATGTGCATCGATCTGTTCCACGCTTCAGCAGCCGCCAGAGCTGGCCTTGCAACCTTTGCAACGAATTCGGCGTTCGCTCCCAACGTGGATGCTTCAGCGCCTGTGCAAGTACCTCCGAGTCGACGCTACCGGTCGTAGCGCAGAGCGTCGTCGCGAGCGCCGCGACCCACGGATACGCCGCCAACGGCTCCCCGACCGATAGATTAAATCGCGCTCGATCTGTCTCTGGGTTGAGCCACCATTCATCCGGGTTCAATTGCTCGCGCAACGCCGTCAACCACGCGGCACGGCAGCCAGATAAATTCGGCACGATGATGCCAACGGTTCGACTGACACTCGAATCTTTACCGCCATTAACCTGGAAGTTCGCCCACGCAATCGCGGCGCGCATTTCCTGTTGTTCATCGGCGATTTCATACGCCTGCCAGACTGCCGTGTGCATGGAGGCTGGCTCCCAGTGACTCACTTCCACCCCAAGCTCGATCATCGCTGCGAGCAGCCGCTTCTTCCCGGCATGAACGGTGAACGCAGGCGTCAGGAGGATGCGCTCGGGTAGCAGCGATTTGATCGCGTCAAGCCGCGCTAGCAATGCCTCATAAAGTTCCGCCTGCGTGATCGCTCCGACACGACGCAAGAGCCCTTCCATCCGCACCGAATAGCGCGCAAACAACGCCAGATTGTCCTGCCCACCATCGCTGCCTGCTGCAAGGCTCGCCAGCTGACGGAGCGACAAGCCATAGCGCTGCGCCAGCGTCCAGGCCTCGTCGGCCATCGTCGCGACATGGGTTGATTCGCTCGCCATGAGACTGCTCTCTTCAGCGACAACCGATTGCCACAACGCCGCCCCGGCATCAGCATCCAGCAACGCTCGCGAATCGGCAATCAGCCCAAACAGCTGCCCTCGACGCCACAAGTCCGCACAAAAGCGCTCAAAGTCAATACAGGTCGGTGGTGCCAGATTTTCACGTGCCAGCGACCGCTCAAACGCTCTGGCCGCGCGGTCGCTAGGGCAAAGATAGGTCGTACGTTTTTGAGATGTCATGTCAATTCCATCTCACAATTTTATTTTCTTCGTAACTTTGCCGCTAAACCTCACGCCAGAAACGCAGGGAGGCGCTGGCTAGGTGATCCGATGTGACTTTGACGCCTAAGGGCAGAGCGTCGTGAAGTGATACGCAGTGAGCGGGCCGTTATGAGTCCGCGCCCGAAATCCGGTACTGGCGGGGGGCACACTCCACCAATAACTTTCGGTGCCGTGCAAGTCAAAATTTTTCCCAAGATCTGGCCACGGCAGCGTCAACGGGCTGACGCCATGTGGCAGCGTGACGTCGCCATCGGCTTCGGGCACATCCTGCGACAGTTGCAGCGCGAGTGAGGTCGCGAGGCTTGCATCAAGCGATTCGACGTGACTGCGCGACATTTGCGCACTAGTGATCGCGGCACCCCACGCGAGACCAATGAGCCCTGCTCTCGGAACAATCGCAGCGAAGTTTTCATCGGTCAAAGCGATCGTCGCGAGAAATGGGAAATTTCGCCCGACGCGATCACAGGAGGGCGCCAGAACGCCCAGCTGCCCGAATGGAACGCCGTGCTGTGCGGGCAACAGAAAGGCCCATTTAGGCATGGTGCCCCATAATCCCCATCCACTCACGGGATTGCGCTCTTTGAGAAACTCCATGCTGGAGGCGCACCAGCGATCCCAAAACTGTTGCACGGCATAGGGCATGCGACGAGAGATGAAATCACCAGCGCTGGGCAACTTGCCGAACCACGCAAAGTCTGGCGACGAGGCGTCCGTCGTGGCTTCTACTCCTTGCATGGCGCCTACCGACCAGGACAGGAGAAGCGTTGCAGCGCCGGCAGCGTCAGCGGATGTCTGAAAGAGCGAGCCCTTAGCTCGACACGCACTTCTTTGCCCTCCGCATTTAATCCCACCGTGACGACGGTCGGGGAACTTGAAGGTATTACTGTGCC